>NZ_WAAS01000064.1:0-29570 GCF_008806585.1 Micromonospora sp. AMSO12t | reverse complement strand
AATCGACGGCCCGACCAACCGCCCGGTGTCCGCGCCGCCACCTCCGCCGCCGGGCATCACCCCCATCGCTCCGGCGCAGCGGGGCACGGTGCCGCCGGCCGAGGCGGGAGAGCCGTTCCGCCCCACCCTGACCACGGCGGCGATCCAGAGCGCCCGCGCGGAGCGCCAGCGCACCGTGATCCCGCCCCGCCCGAAGACCAACGGCGAGCCGGCCACGCCCACGGGTGGCTTCAGCGCCACCGACCTGAGCGTTCCCGTGCCCACGCCACGCCCCGGCCAGGAACCCACGGCCGACCGGGCGGAGTCCGCTCCCCCCGGGTCCCGGGCGAACTGGCCGCTGGTCAACAACCCGGAGGACCCGGCCGACAGTTCCGCCAAGAACCCGGTCGTCGGCTCCTACGGCGACCGCGACGGGCGCGGCGTCGACGCCCCGACCGATCCGGGGGCGGAGCGCCGGGTCACCCCGCCCTGGCTGGCCGACGACCTGCCCCAGGAGCCTCCGGTGCTGCGGCTGGTCGAGCCGCCGCCGCTGGCGGACCGCGCGCTGCGCGGCGGAACGGGCCCGGCCGCCGACGCCCAGCCCGAGACGCCCCCGCTGCGGCTGGTCGACCGCGAGGAGGCCGCCCGTAATGGCCGGCCCGCCCCCCGCGAGGAGCGACCGCCGACCGAGTACCGGCCGGAACCCCGTGACGAGCGACCGGCCGCCGACTACCGACCGGCACTCCGGGACGAGCGGCCTGCCCTCCGCGACGAGCGGCCTGCCCTCCGCGACGAGCGACCGGCACCCCGCGACGAGCGGCCGGCGGCCGAGTACCGGCCGGCACTCCGCGACGAGCGGCCCGCACTCCGCGACGAGCGACCGGCGGCCGACTACCGCCCGGCGCCCCCGATGGAGCGCCGCCCGCCGCCCGTGTCCGACGAGGGCGACGGCGACCTGCTGATCTTCGCCCAGGCCAAGTCCGCCTGGTTCGTGGGGCACGACGACGAGTCCGACATGGAATGGTCGACCACGGCCGACACCGGCTGGCAGGCGGCCGAGCAGGCCGCCCGCCCGGCGGTCGGTGCCGAGACCTCGGCAGGGCTGCCGAAGCGGGTCCCCCAGGCCAACCTCGTCCCCGGCTCACCGCTGCGGGACGAGCGACCCCTGCGGATCGTCCGCGACGCGGCGAGCCTCGCCGAGAACACCACCGGCTACTTCCGCGGCTGGCGCCGTGGACAGGAGATCGGCGGGTTCGCGGTCGGCGGCCGACCCGGCCGGGAGGCCGCTGGCGGCTGGGACTTCACCCGCGACACGGGCGACCGCGACGACGACCGGGAATACGAGTACCGCTCCGCCGGCTACCGTTCCTGACCGCCGGGAAACCGCCTCCCACCTGCGTGTTCCTGCCCACACCCGGATAATTTGACGCCATGTCGCGGCGGCCGGGAGCATACCGGCGGAACAGCCGGCGGCAGGGGTCGCCGGGTGGGAAGGCGACTCATGGCGACATCGGCGAACGGCCCCTCCGTGTTCACCCGTCGGGGCCTGCTGGCCGCGACGGCCGGCACGCTCCTGCTCGGCGCCTGCGGGCGCGGCGAGACGGGCGAGGGCGGTCGCGCCACGGCCGTCGCACCGGGCGGTCAGGAGCTGCTGGTCGGGGTCAGCCTGGAGCTGACCGGTCCCGGCGCCGCGCTCGGCGTCCTCCAGCAGCGGGCGCTGGAGATCACCCTCGAATCGCTCAACGCCAAGGGCGTGCCGATCGGCAACCTCCGCCGCGCCGTACGGCTGGAGGTGCGGGACAACGCCGGCAACCCCGCGCTGGCGGCCCGGCAGGCCACCGCACTGGCCCGCGAGGGCGGCGTACACGCCCTGGTCGGCGGCACCATGGCCGAGACCTCGATGGCCCTGGCCGGGGTGGCGCAGAAGGAGCGGGTGCCGTTCCTCTCACTCGCCTTCGGCGACGGGATCGTGCTGCCGCTGGCGCAGCGGACGTACGTCTTCAAGATGACCCCGGACGCCGGCGACATGGCCCGACGGCTCGCCCGGCTCATCGCCTCGCAGCGGCTCTCCCGGGTGGCGCTGCTGGCCGCGGACGGCCTGCACGGCGACTCCGGCGTACGGGCCATGACAGGCGCCCTGCGGACGGCGGGGGTGGCGCTGAGCACCGCCACCCGGCTGCCCCGCACCGGCACGGACCTCCGCCGGGCGGCCCGCGCGGCGACGGGCTCGCGCCCCGACGGGGTGGTGGTGTGGGCGACCGCACCGGACTCGGCCGCCGCAGTCGGGGCGCTGCGCCGGACCGGCTACGACGGGCCGGTGTTCCTCGACGCGGGCGGGGTCGCCGAGCAGACCCTGGAGGGCGGGAACGCGGCCCTCCTGGAGGGCGCGTACGCCGTCCACCCGACCTCGCTGGGCGGGGCGATGCTCGCCAACACCACCATGTCGGCGCTGGACCGCAAGGAGTTCGTCTACCGCTACGTCCAGCTGCACGGCGGGTTCAGCGGCTTCGCCCCGTACGCGTCCGACGCGGTGCAGTTGGTCGCCGACGCGGCGCGGCTGTCCACCAGCGTCGACCGTGGACGGATCCGGGCGTTCCTGCAGAACCAGGTCACCGAGGGGATGGCGGGGATGTACTCCTTCACCCCCATCCGGCACGGCGGCATGGACCAGGGCTCACTGGGCGTCTACACCGTCAGCGCGGGTGCCTGGACGCGGGTGTCCTGACCCCGCGCCACCCTGGTGCGGGCAGCGACGAGCGCCCGGTGGCGGCCGAGGCCGTCACCGGGCGCGTCGCAGCGATCAGGCCGGCGCCACGGCGCGCGAGCGCCGCATGGTCAGCACGTACTCGACCAGCGAGATCAGCACGTGCTTCGTCGACTCCCGGTTACGGGCGTCGCAGGCCACCACCGGCACGTCGCCGGGGATCGCGAGCGCGTCCCGGACGTCCTGCGGGTCGTGGTACTGCATCCCGTCGAAGCAGTTGATGGCCACCAGGTACGGCAGCCGCCGGTGCTC
Source organism: Micromonospora sp. AMSO12t (assembly GCF_008806585.1). Taxonomy (NCBI): domain Bacteria; kingdom Bacillati; phylum Actinomycetota; class Actinomycetes; order Micromonosporales; family Micromonosporaceae; genus Micromonospora; species Micromonospora sp. AMSO12t. The sequence goes on along the minus strand of NZ_WAAS01000064.1, from coordinate 26,575 downwards.
GAAGAAGTCGATCGCCGCGAAGCAGTCGGCCAGCCGGCGGGTGTCCACCAGCACGACCGCGCCGATCGCGCCGCGGACCAACTCGTCCCACATGAACCAGAACCGGGTCTGCCCCGGCGTACCGAACAGGTACAGGATCAGGTCACGGTCGATCGAGATGCGGCCGAAGTCCATCGCCACCGTGGTCGTCGTCTTGCCCGGCACCTGCCGGGTGTCGTCGACGCCCACGCCGGCGGAGGTCATGATGGCCTCGGTCGTCAGCGGCGTGATCTCCGAGACCGAGCCGACCAGCGTCGTCTTGCCGACGCCGAATCCACCGGCGATAACGATCTTCGCCGACGTCACGCGCCCACTCGGGGTCGGCGGGCGGTGCGACATGTCAGAGCCTGCGAAGTCCACTCAGCACCCTCTCCAGCAGTTCAGTGCCCACCGCGTCGTCCGAGTCGTCCAGAATGGTCGGCTCGTGGACCGCGACCAGGCCGTCCGTCGCCATGTCGGCGATGAGCACCCGTGCCACACCGAGCGGGAGCTGCAGCCGCGCCGCGATCTCGGCGAGCGACTGCACACGTCCATCACACAGCGCAGCGATGTACTGGTGCTCGCGGCCCTGAGCGCCGTTGCCATTGGCAGCGGCGCGGCCGCGCACCGTCGTCTCGACGAGCGCCTCCAGCGCGATGTCGAGGCGGGGGCGGGTACGACCACGGGTAACGGCGTATGGACGGACCAACGCTCCGGTCGGCTCGTCACGATCGACCATGTCGCCGCTCACCTCCCTCGCACCCGGCACCGGCTCCGGATGGAGCCGTCGTCGTCGTTGTCGTTGTCACCCCGCCGACCTCACGGGTCAACGTGTCGTCAGCCCAGCATTCCCGCAGCCGCGCGTGGCTGCGGGGTCAACGCGTCGCCCACCCGGTCGACCAGCAGGGCCATCTCGTAGCCCACCTGTCCCACGTCGCTGCTGCGGGCGGCGAGCACCGCGAACGACGATCCGTCCGAGATGGACATCAGGAACAGGAAGCCATTGTCCATCTCCACCACTGTCTGCAGCACCGCGCCTCCCTCGAAGCAGCGGGCCGCGCCCTGGGTGAGGCTGACCAGACCGGACGCGATCGCGGCCAGCTGATCGGCCCGGTCCCGCGGGAGGTCCCGTGACGACGCGAGGAGCAGTCCGTCCGCGGAGACGGCGACCGCGTGCGCGACACCGGGTACCCGGTCGGCGAAGTTGGCCAGCAGCCAACCGAGATCCTGCGTAGTTGTCATCGTTCTTGCTCCTTCTGCCCGCTCCCGGCCATTGGGCCTGAGCCAGACTGCGAGGATTGCTGCCCTCCCGGAGTCGCCTCCGGGCTGGTCGGGTTGCTGTCCGACGGGTTCGTACGCCCCCGCTGCACGCCCCGATGGTAGGCCGAAAGCAGGCCTCGGACAGCCTCCGGCGTACGCCGCTGCACCGAGGTGGTGGGCTTCTCCACCGCGCCGGGCACCAGCTGCGCCATCGGGGTGCGCTTGGGGAGACCGGTCGAGGTGGTCGCCGCGACGGGCACCTCGGTCGCCGCCGAGGCGGCGCGCCACCCGTCGTCGGCCGCGGTCTGCCAACCCCCGGTCTGTTGCGAGGACCGGCGGTGACCGAAGCTGTCGGCGACGCCGGGGCGGGCACCCCCGTTGGTCGTCGGTCCGTTCTCGCGCGGCGCTCCTCCGGCCGCCGGAGTGTCTGCCATCGGTGCGTTACCTGTCGTCCCGGGTGGTGTCGGCTGCACGGCCCGACCGCCGGCGTCGACCCGGGCGAACTGCTGGGTCGGTGCACCGTTGGTCGGCGTCTTCTCGGCGGCCGGTGCCGCCTCCTCCGGCCCCGGGCGGCGGGTACGGAACCAGGCCGACTCGAGCTCCCGGAAGATCGGCAGCTCCATCGTCTCGTCCGCGTACCGCTGCGGGGTCTGGGCTGGCGGCGTGGTCGGTCGCGCCTGCGGGACGGCCGGTGCCGACCGCTCCGCCGGCGCGGGAGCCTGGGCCGCCGGGGTCGGCGCGCCGGAGCGCGGCACCCGCGGCAGTTCGGTCGTCATGTCCAGCGCGGCGGCCAGCCGCTCGGGCACCGGCGGGGTCGCCACGTCCCGGTCCCCACCGGCGACCGGCGGCCAGGCCGGCGGCGCCGGCGTGCTCGGACCCGGCATGCCGGGGGCCGGGCGCTGCGGCAGCGGGCCGGTCGACGGCGGCGAGTACGGCGGGCCGGAGTACGGCGCGGCCGAGACCGGCGGGCCCGAGTACGGGTGGCCGGAGACGGGTGACGCCGAGACCGGCATGCCGGAGACCGGCGGGCTGGACACCGGCGGCGCGGAGTAGGGAACCGGCGGGGTCGACACCGGCGGGCCCGCGTAGGGCACGGGCGGCGCGGAGACCGGCGGGACGGAGTACGGCCGGGCCTCGGGGCTGCTGGGCAGCTGCCGGGGAACGGCCTGCTGCTGGCCCGTGGCGTCCTGGTCGTCGGTCAACCGGCGCTGCGGCAGCGGGTCGATCGGCTCGCCGTTCGACGTGCGCGGCCGGTAGGCCTCGCCGCCGTTGAAGCCGCTGGCGCCGGTCAGGTCCGACCAGGCCGGCATGGACCGCGTCGAGCCGGCCGGTGTGCCGGCCCCGTTGCGCGGCGCCGGGTCGAACGGCCGGCCGCCCAGGGTGACCTGGTTGCCGGACTCGCCGGGGCGCTGCGTGGGCATCGGGTTGGCCGGGCCGTTGCCGAGCGCCGGCAGCGCGCCGAAGGCGGGAGCCGGGCCGTGCGACTGCGGGCCGGGCGCCGGCAGCGCGGGCGACGACTGCGGGCGGCCGGAGAGCGCCCGGGGCACGAGCACCGAGGTCGGCATGACCACCTCGGCGACGGTCCCCCGGTCGGTGCCCGGACGCAGCTCGACCTTGACGCCGTGCCGGGACGCCAGCCGGGCGACCACGACCAGGCCCATCATCCGCGAGACGGCCACGTCGACCTGCGGCGGCGTGGCGAGCCGCTCGTTGAGGTCGTGGAGCTGGTCGGGGCTGATCCCGATGCCCCGGTCCTCCACGTAGAGCGACGCGCGGTCGCCGACGCGCCGGGCCTCCACCATGACGTGCGAGTCCGGCGGCGAGAAGGCGGTGGCGTTGTCGAACAGCTCGGCGACCAGGTGGACCAGGTCGTTGACGGCGTGCGCCGCGACCTCGATGTCCCGGTCGATCACCCCGAACTCGATCCGGGTGTAGTGCTCGACCTCGGACTGGGCCGCCCGGAGCACGTCGATCAGCGCGGCCGGCTGCCGCTGCACGCGGGTGGAGTCGGCGCCGGCGAGCACCAGGAGGTTCTCGTCGTTACGGCGCATCCGGGTGGCCAGGTGGTCGAGCTGGAACAGCTCGGCCAGCCGGTCCGGGTCCTCCTCGCCGCGCTCCAGCCGGTCGAGGTGACCGATCAGGCGGTCGACCAGGATCTGCGAGCGGCGGGCCAGGTTGACGAACATCGTCGCGACGGACGCGCGCAGCGCGGCCTGTTCGGCGGCGGTGCGGACGGCCTCCAGGTGGACCGCGTTGAACGCCTCGGTCACCTGGCCGAACTCGTCCTTGCTGCGCACCGGCAGTGGCTCGGCGATCTGGTTGGCGAGCTGCACCGGGGAGAGCTGACCGGTCACCTTGGGGTCGCGCAGCCGGGCCACGGCCTGGGGCAGGCCGTACTGGGCGATGGAGAGGGCGCCCTGGCGCAGGTCGCGCAGGGAGCGGGCCATCGAGCGGGCGACCAGGTAGGCGAAGAGGATCGCCAGGAGCAGCATGCTGAGCAGCAGGCCGGTCTCCAGGAACACCTGGCGCTGCACGTCCGAGCGGAGGTTCTCGGCGCCCGCGACGACCTCACGGTCGATCTTCGTCTCGACCGTGCGGATCAGCTTGGCGTTGGCCACCATCGCCGCGTCCCACTGGTCGGCGTCGAACGGGGCGCCGGTCAGGCTGTCGGCGGTGGTGATGCCGTTGAGCCAGCTGTTGTAGGTGTTCGCCTCGCGCAGGTCGGGGCCGGCGACCACCTGGGCGTAGTACTCCTGCTCGGGCTGGCTGGCCACCACCTGGAAGCTCTGCAGCCACTGGCTGGAGCCGGTGCTGGTGGCGATGTACTCGTTGCGCAGGTTCGGGGTGAGCCGCTGCTGGATGAACGCCCGGTGCACCACGTCGCGGCGGCGGGAGAGGAACTCCTTGTTCCGGGCGGTGGCGGTCGACGCGCGCATCTTGTCGCTGAGCTCGTTGTCGCCGGCGAGCTGGGTGGCCGAGTCGCGGATGCTGATCAGGTCGTCGATCAGGCCGTCGTAGGCCTGCATGGCCGGGACGAGCCCGAGCTTGCCGTTGAAGACCTGGCTGCGGGTGCCGGGCAGGTCGGTCAGCGTCTGGTCGATCTCGCCCAGCAGACCGTCGAGGTTGGCCGGAAGGTCCTCGACCTCGGCCCGCTGCTGGGAGTACGACTTCTTGGCTTCGTCGACCTCGGCGTTGGCCCGCTCGTACGCCTGCTTGTAGCGAGCGTTGTCCTGGCCGCGCGGGACGCCCAGCAGGCGCAGCGCGTTGGTCCGCTCGTCCTGGAGGGTGTCGACCAGGTCGCCCGAGTAGCCGACGAGGTTGGCCAGGTCGCCGGCCCGGTTGGCGTTGTTGAGGGTCTCCAGGTGGTCGACCAGACCACTGGTGCCCACGACCACCGTGGCGATGGTCGGCACGATCATGATGAGACCGAGCTTGGACCAGATCGGCATGTCGCGGAACCGACCGGCCGGCCGGCGCAGACGCGACAGGAAGGAGCCCGCCGGCTTTGGCCGTTTGCTCACGTCACCGCCCTCGCGATTTCTGGATCCGCGTTGCCCCTGGACAAGGACCAGCGGCCGACCCTACGGGCCGGACCATCCGAGATTCCATCACGCTACCTGCGAAAGAGAAAGCCCAGGTTGGCCGCAGCCAGCGGTGTGATGAGATGTTGATGCAATTTGATAGCAATCCGTCTGGCCGGAGTCACTGAAAGTAATGAAGCAGCCTCATCGCGTTGTCCTGCTCGCCGGTCCTTCCGGGTCCGGAAAGTCGTACATAGCGCAGCAAACCGGCCTTCCGGTGCTCTGCCTGGACGACTTCTACAAGGACGGTGACGACCCTACGTTGCCGCGACGAAACGGCCTGGTGGATTGGGAGTCCCCGCGCTCCTGGGACGCTGCGGCGGCCGTGGAGACGATTGCCCGACTGGCCAGGGAGGGCAAGGCCGATGTGCCGGTTTATGCGATCGGTGCGGACCGTCGGGTGTCCACCCGGCCATTCGAGGTCGCCGGTTCGCCACTTTTCGTGGCCGAAGGGATCTTCGCGGCCGAGATCGTCGAGGAGTGCCGCCGGAGAGGGGTCCTGGCCGGGGCGTACGCCCTGCGGCGCCCCCGGGGGGCGACCTTCGTCCGCCGGCTGGCGCGCGACCTCGCCGAGCAGCGCAAGGCGCCCGCAGTGCTGGTGCGCCGCGGCCTGGCGCTGCTGCGCGCCGAGCCGGCGGTGCTGCGGCGGCAGACCGGCCTGGGCGCCGAGGCGGCCCGGGCGGGCGAGGTGCTGCGCGCGGTGGCCGGCCTGCTCGCCGGCCACCCGCACCGCACCTGACCGGGCCGCCGGAACGCGGCGGCCCGCCGTGGTCAGCCCAGCAGCTTGCCGTACGCGGGCTTGATCACCTCGTCGATGATCTTCAGCCGCTCGTCGAACGGGATGAAGGCGCTCTTCATGGCGTTGATGGTGAACCACTGGAGCTCCTTCCAGCCGTAGCCGAAGGCGTCCACCAGCAGGGCCATCTCCCGGGACATCGACGTGCCGCTCATCAGCCGGTTGTCGGTGTTCACCGTCGCCCGGAACCGCAGGTCCCGCAGCAGCCCGATCGGGTGCTCGGCGATCGAGGGGGCGGCGCCGGTCTGCACGTTCGAGGACGGGCACAGCTCCAGTGGGATCCGCTTGTCCCGCACGTACGCGGCCAGCCGGCCGAGCACCGGCTCCGGGCCGGGCGTGATGTCGTCCACGATCCGCACCCCGTGGCCGAGCCGGTCCGCCCCGCACCACTGGATCGCCTGCCAGATCGACGGCAGGCCGAACGCCTCGCCGGCGTGGATGGTGAAGTGGAAGTTTTCCCGCTGGAGGTACTCGAAGGCGTCCAGATGCCGGGTGGGCGGGAAGCCCGCCTCGGCGCCGGCGATGTCGAAGCCGACCACCCCGGCGTCCCGGTGCCGGACGGCCAGCTCGGCGATCTCCTGCGACCGGGCGGCGTGCCGCATCGCGGTGAGCAGCGTGCCGACCCGGATCTGCCGGCCCTCCTCGGCGGCCAGCGCGGTGCCCTCGACGAAGCCGGCCAGCACCGCCTCGACCACCTCGTCCAGGGTGAGGTCCCGCTCCAGGTGCTGCTCCGGGGCGAACCGCACCTCGGCGTAGACCACCCCGTCGGCGGCCAGGTCCTGGGCGCACTCCCGGGCCACCCGACGCAGCGCCGACGCGGTCTGCATGACGGCGACGGTGTGCGCGAACGTCTCGAGGTAGCGCTCCAGGGAGCCGGAGTCGGCCGCCTCGACGAACCAGCGGCCGAGCGCCTCGGGGTCGGTGGTGGGCAGTTCGTGCCCCACCTCGGCGGCCAGTTCGACGATCGTCGCCGGCCGCAGGCCGCCGTCGAGGTGATCGTGCAGCAGCGCCTTCGGGACCTTGACGATGTCCTCGTAACGGATTGTCGCGACCATGCTCAGACCCTAGTCGGCCGCACGGGAACCGGCCGACGGGACCGGCCGGGATCCGGTCAGGGACGCCAGCCGTACAGCCGCTCGACGGCGAGCCGGAGCACCAGCCGGCCGTCGGCGACCATCGCCGCCCGGTAGTCCGCCCAGTCGGGGTGCTCGCCGCGGATGCGCCGGTAGACCTCGACCAGCTCCTCGACGGTGGCGTCACCGGGCGCCGCCGCGGGTGGGGTGAGCGTGACCACGCCCTCCGCGACCGCGTAGGCCCCGCCGTCGGCGGTGGTGACGTGCAGGCTGGCCCGCGGGTCGCGGCGCAGGTTGCGCACCTTGGCCCGGCCGTCCGTGGTGGAGCAGCGGATCAGGCCGGGCTCGGCGAGGAAGTCGAGGTTGGACAGCTGGGGCCGGCCGTCGCGGCGCAGGGTCACCAGCACGCCCCGGCCGCGCTCGCCGAACAGCTCCCACAGCCGGGCGGTCACGCCGTCACCCGCAGCGGGGCGAGGGCGGCGGTGAGCCGGGCCAGCCGGCCCGGCAATCTGGTTGACATGTCACTCACGGTAGGAGGCAGGTTGATGACATGTCAACCAGATGGCTAGGATGATCGGCATGGCACAACCACGCTGGCTGGACGAGCGCGAGCAGAACGCCTGGCGGGGCTACCGGCGGATGCGCCGCCTGCTCGACCTGGAGCTGGCCCGCGAGCTGATGCGCGACGCCGGGCTCTCCGAGCCCGACTACGACGTGCTCTCCGACCTCTCGGAGACACCCGACCAGCGGCTGCGGCTCAGCGAGCTGGCCGACCGGATGCTCTGGTCGCGCAGCCGGCTCTCCCACCACCTCACCCGGATGCAGCAGCGCGGCCTCGTCACCCGCGAGGAGTGCGCCTCGGACGGGCGCGGCGCCGTCGTCGTACTCACCGCCGAGGGCCGGCGCGCCATCGAGGCCGCCGCCCCCGGTCACGTGGCGGCCGTCCGTCGACACCTCATCGACCTGCTGACCCCCGACGAGGTCGCCGCGCTGGACGCGCTCACCCACCGGGTGGTCGACCACCTCACCCGACCCGGAGAATGAGCCGGTGGACCCCCGCATCGTGGACCGGCTCCGCTGCCCGGTCTGCGCCGAGCCGCTGACCGAGGTCGCCACCGGCGGCGCCCGCGCGCTGCGCTGCCCGCGCCGGCACAGCTTCGACGTGGCTCGCCAGGGCTACGTCAACCTGCTCGCCGGCCGCGCCCCGCACGCCGGGGACACCGCCGAGATGGTGGCCGCCCGCGCCGACTTCCTCGCCGCCGGCCACTACGACCTCGTCTCGGCCGCCCTCGCCACCGCCGCGACCCAGGCCGTACGGCACGTCGCCGAGGCGCGCGCCGACGGGGCGTACCCCCTGGTGGTGGACGCCGGGGCGGGGACCGGCCGGCACCTCGCGGCGGTGCTGGCGGCGCTGCCGGACGCGGCGGGTCTCGCCCTGGACGTGTCGAAGCCGGCGCTGCGCCGGGCCGCCCGGGCGCACCCGCGCGCGGCGGCGGCGCTCGCCGACACCTGGCAGCGACTCCCCCTGGCCGACGCCGGCGCGGCCGTGCTGCTGAACGTCTTCGCGCCGCGCAACGGCGCGGAGTTCCACCGGGTCCTCGACCCGGCCGGCACCCTGCTGGTGGTCACGCCGGCCGAGGACCACCTCACCGAACTGGTCGGCGCCCTCGGCCTGCTGCGGGTGGACCCGGCCAAGGCGGACCGGGTCGCCGAGAGCCTGGGCGGGCACTTCACCCCGGCGGCGTCCACCCTGCACCGGCGGGAGCTGGCGCTGACCGGCCCGGAGGTCGCGACGCTGGTCGGGATGGGCCCCAGCGCCTGGCACACCGACCCGGCCGGGCTCGCCGCCCGGGTCGCCGCCCTCGCCGAGCCGGTCCGGGTGACCGTCGCGGTACGCCTGACCGTCTGGCGCCCCGCACCGCGCTGAACGCCCGGGTCAGGTGGAGAGGTCGACCTCTTCCCAGCCGGGGGGCTCGTCGTGGTACGGCCCGCGCAGCATCACCGCCCACTCCAGGGCCCACCGGCGCTGACCGATGGCGTTCGCGTCCACCAGCCCCGGCGGCGTACGGCCGGCCCGTTCCGTCTCCAGGTAGGCCCAGTCCAGGCAGTAGTGCAGGTCCAGCAGGGCGGCCGCGTCGGCGGGGTGCTGCGGGGCGGTGAGGATCCGGGCCCGCCAGTGGCCGAAGGTCTCCCCGTCGTGGATGTGCGGCATCCGCTCCACCAGCCGCTCGTCGACCGGCAGCGTCGGGTCGAGCTGCTTGGTCAGGCCGAGCACCCAGGCCAGCGCGAAGAGCGCGTCGTGGTGCAGCACGAACGACCGGTGGTCGCCCTTGCCTCCGGTCACGAACTGGAACTCCGGCGGCGTGACCATGTCGACCAGGTGCGAGGCGAGCAGCCAGCTCATCGCCGACTGCGGCGGCATCCCGAAGCAGCGGGCCAGGATCAGGTGCAGCACCGCGATGCGGGCCTCGATCTCCACGGTGGGACGGAGCTCGATCTGGTCGCCGGGCTCCCACACGAGCGGGAACTGGGCGGGCGGCAGCGGGAGGCCCAGCCGGGACAGCTCGTCCAGGCTCGCCTCACGCACCTCCCGTGGATCGGGGGCAGGTACGGTCACGGCGAAATTTCCTGTCTGCTCGCGACGACTCGGCGCCGGTTGTCCCCCCTGGCCAGGGAGGATAGCGGTCCGAGCGGGCCGGCACCATGCCGCCCCGGTGACCGCCGCGCTCAGCCGATCCGCTCGATGACCAGCGGCGTCGCGGCGGGTGCGGTCGGCCCGATCCGTACCGCCCGCGCGGCGTCCTCCCGGGCCGCCGGGATCCGGGCGGCGTCCTCCGCCCGCAGTTCGAAGAGGACGTCGCCCGCCCGCACCGGGTCGCCCGGACGCCGGTGCAGCACGACCCCCGCCGGCACGCTGACCGGGTCCTCCTTGCGGGCCCGCCCGGCGCCGAGCCGCCAGGCCGCCACCCCCATGTCGTACGCGTCGATCGCCGCGACGAAGCCGTCCGTGTCCGCGCGGACCACCTCGACCTCGTTCGCGGTCGGCATCGGGGCGTCCGGGTCGCCGCCCTGGGCGCGGATCATCGCCCGCCAGGAGTCCATCGCCCGGCCGTCACGCAGGGCCGCCGCCGGGTCGACGTCCGGCAGCCCGGCCGCGTCGAGCATCTCGCGGGCCAGCGCCAGGGTCAGCTCGACCACGTCGGCGGGACCGCCCCCGGCGAGCACCTCGACGGACTCGGTCACCTCGACGGCGTTGCCGATGGCCAGGCCCAGCGGGGTGGACATCTCGGTGAGCAGGGCGACGGTCCGTACGCCGTGCGCGCCGCCCAGCTCCACCATCGTCCGGGCCAGCTCGCGGGCCTGCTCGACGGACTTCATGAACGCGCCGGAGCCGACCTTCACGTCGAGCACCAGCGCGCCGGTGCCCTCGGCGATCTTCTTGCTCATGATCGAGCTGGCGATCAGCGGGATGGCCTCGACGGTCCCGGTCACGTCGCGCAGCGCGTACAGCTTGCGATCGGCGGGCGCGAGCCCCGCGCCGGCCGCGCAGATCGCCGCGCCGACGTCCCGGAGCTGGGCGGTGAACTCGTCGTTGCCCAGCGCCGCCCGCCAACCCGGGATCGACTCCAGCTTGTCCAGCGTGCCGCCGGTGTGCCCGAGGCCCCGGCCGCTGAGCTGCGGCACGGCGGCACCGCAGGCCGCGACCAGCGGGGTGAGCGGCAGGGTGATCTTATCGCCGACGCCGCCGGTGGAGTGCTTGTCGACGGTCGGCCGGTCGACGGCGGAGAGGTCGAGCCGCTCCCCGCTGGCGATCATCGCGGCGGTCCACCGGGCGATCTCCGGCCCGGTCATGCCGCGCAGCAGGATCGCCATGGCCAGCGCCGACATCTGCTCGTCGGCGACCACCCCCCGGGTGTACGCGTCCACCACCCAGTCGATCTGCGCGTCGGAGAGCACACCTCCGTCCCGCTTGACCCGGATGACGTCAACCGCCGTGAAAGCACTCATCAGAAAGATCTTCCTAGTCGTATGCAGATACCGGCACGCGGACCGCGACCACCGAGGGCTCGGGCCGACCGTGCCCGGCGGAGGGATCAAGCCTGACCGCCCGGAGCCGGGCACGGTCGGCCCGAGCCCCAAAAGCTCAACCCCAGCGGACCGGGATCTCCATCGGCGGCTCACCCTCGCCGGCCCAGAAGATCGCCCCCGAGGCGTCCACGACCACCACCCGGGGCGTACGGGCGAGGCCCCAGGCGATCGCCTCAGCCGGCTCGTCCCAGCTCGGGCCCTCCTCCAGCACGCCGGTCTCGGCGCCGTCGTCGTCGCCCGCGGACCGCTCCCAGTAGCCGGTCCAGACCTGCTGGCCGGCGGAGAGGTCGGGGTGCACGAAGACCGTGCCGCGCCCGCGCCAGGCGGCCAGCCGCTCCGGCACCACGGGCACCGGGGCTTCCCCCGTCACGGCCTCCAGGTCGGTCACGTCGAAGGCGTGCGGCAGCAGCTCGGCCATCCGCAGCGGCCCGCCCCTCGCCTCGATGAGGCACTCCGGGCCGCCCTGCTCCCAGAGCAGCTGGCGGCACCGGCCGCACGGCATCAGCGGCTCGCCGGTGGCGTCGACGCAGGACAGGGCCACGATCCGGCCGCCGCCGGTGGCGTGCAGCGAGGAGACCACGCCGCACTCGGCGCAGAGCACCACGCCGTACGCGGCGTTCTCCACGTTGCAGCCGACCACCACCCGGCCGTCGTCGACAAGCGCGGCCGCCCCGACCGGGAACTTCGAGTACGGCACGTACGCGTGCCGCATCACCTCGGTGGCGGCGGCCCGCAGCCGCTCCCAGTCGATCTCCATGTGGTACTCCCCCGTCAGCCCTTGATGTACGGCTTGCCGTCGGCGGCCGGCGCCCGGACCCGACCGACGAGCCCGGCCACCGCCAGGATGGTCGCCAGGTAGGGCAGCATGGCCAGGAACTGGTTCGGGATCACGCTGTTGATGGCGCCCAGGTAGGTGGCGAGCTGGTCGGCGAAGCCGAAGAAGAGCGCCGCGAGCAGCGCCCCCGTCGGGCTCCACCGGCCGAAGATGAGCGCGGCCAGGGCGATGAAGCCCTTGCCGCCGATCATGTTCTTGGTGAACGAGTAGAGCGCCAGCGTGTAGGACGCGCCGCCGATGCCGGCGACCACCCCGGCGAGCAGCACGTTGCGGTAGCGCAGCCCGAGCACCTTGACGCCCAGGGTGTCGGCGGCGGTGGGGTGCTCGCCGACCGAGCGGGTGCGCAGGCCCCACCGGGTGCGGAACAGCGCGATGTGGATGACCAGCACCAGCAGCAGGCCGAGGTAGAGGAAGATGTTGCCCCGGAACAGCGCCGGGCCGAGCAGCGGGATGTCCGACAGCAGCGGGATCTCCCAGTTGCCGAACCGGGGGGCGCTGTTGTACTTCTGCGCGTTGGTCTGCATCAGCCGCTCGTAGAGGAAGCCGGTGACGCCGACGGCCAGCAGGTTGAGCACGATGCCCATGACGACCTGGTCGACCAGGTAGCGGATCGAGAAGACGGCCAGCAGCAGCGAGATGAACGCGCCGCCGATCGCCGCGGCGACCAGGCCGACCCAGACGCTGCCGGAGAGGCTGCCGAAGAGCGCGCCGCTGAAGGCGCCCATCAGCAGCTGCCCCTCGATGGCGACGTTGACCACGCCGGAGCGCTCGCAGAGCACGCCGGCCAGGGCGCCGAAGACCAGCGGCAGGGCCAGGATGAAGGTGCCCCGGAGGATGTTGACCAGCGGCATGAAGTTCTGCCCGGCCGGCGCGTCGGAGACCTGCCAGCAGAGGAACGACAGCACGAAGCCGACCAGGCCGACGCCGAGCACGAGGGTGAACCAGCGCTTCGGCAGCCCGGCGAGCATCGCGACGCCGGCGGCGACCGCGACGAGGCCGAAGAGGATCGCGCCGACAGTGCCGTGGATCTCGAGCGCGGCGCCGGCGGCGTCCTCGCTGAGGGTGAAGCGGGCCTGCTCGCCGGTGGCGAGCGCCCCGAACAGCACCGTCGCCAGCAGGCCGAGGGCGAGCAGCACGGCGCCGACCTTGCGGGTACGGGTCCAGAAGCCCTGGTCGACGGGGGCGACCGCGACGTCTTCGACAGCCATGGTGGACATGAGTTACCAGCCCTTCGCCAGGCTCGTCTGCAACCGGGCGGCGCGGGCTGCCCGGAGCTGGAAGATCGCCTTCACCAGGGCCGGCGCGGCGATGAAGATGACGATCAGCGCCTGGAGCACGGTGACCAGCTCCAGCGAGATGCCCGAGTAGGACTGCATCCGGTTGCCGCCGGCCTGGAGCGCGCCGAAGAGCAGCGCGGCCAGCGCGACGCCCCACGGCTTCACGCGGCCGAGCAGCGCCACCAGGATGCCGTCGAAGCCGATCTGCGCGACCACCAGCGGGGTCAGCGCGCTGGCGGTGGAGCCGAGCACCATGTTGGAGCCGCCGAGGCCGGCCAGGATCCCGGCGAAGACCATGATCAGGACGTACGTCCGGGTGACGCTGATGCCGGCGGTCCGCGCGGCGTCGGGGTTGGCGCCGACGGCGCGCAGCTCGAAGCCGAGCGTGGACCGGTTGAGCAGCCACCAGACCGCCCAGGTCGCCAGCACCGCCAGGATGATGCCGGCGTGCACCCGCAGCCCGTCGCCGAGCAGCCGGGGCAGCTGCGCCGAGCCGTCGACCGGCTTGCTGATCGCGTCCGTACGGTTCGGGTCCTGGACGCCGTTCTGCACGATGATCCAGGTCAGGAAGTACGTGGCGACGTAGTTGAGCATGATCGTGTTGATCACCTCGTGGGCGCCGGTGCGCGCCTTGAGGATGCCCGGGATGAAGCCCCAGATCGCCCCGCCGAGCGCGCCGGCGAGCACCGCGACGAGCAGGTGCAGGCCGGGCGGCAGCGGCAGCAGGAAGCCCGCCAGCGCGGCCAGGATCACGCCCATGGTGGCCTGGCCCTGGGCGCCGATGTTGAACAGGCCGCCCCGGAAGGCCAGCGCCACCGACAGGCCGGTGAAGACCAGCGGCGCGGTGTAGGTGAGCGTCTCCGAGATCGGGCTCATCACCGCCTGGAAGCCGACTGCGTCCGGGTCGAAGACCGCGCCCTTGAACAGGTTGCCGTACGCCTCGCTGACCAGCGTCCAGCTCGCGTTGAGCGCGTCGGCCGGCCGGGCCGTGATGTAGCTGTAGGTGGCGAGCACGTCGGGATCGGACACGATCATCAGGATCGCGCCGACGATCATCGCCAGCACCAGCGACAGCAGGGTCACCGTGAAGGTGTTCGCCGCCCAGAGGTTGTCCAGGAACAGCCGGCCCAGCGAGGGCTTCGCCTCCGGGGCCGGGACCTTCGGGGAGGTGGCCGTACCGGCGCGCTCGGTGTTGCCGAGCGCGGTCTGCGCGGCCTGCGCCTCGGTCGCCGGCTCCTTGTCCGGGGAGCCCGACGGGGGGTTCGGGTTGCCCGGGGAGCCCGACCCGGGGTTCGGGTTCGTCATGCCTCGTCCTTGCTACCAGGGCCCTCGGCGGCGGGGGCCGCCGCACCGCCGTCGGCCGGGGTCGTGCCGGTCGCGGCGGCGGGCGCCGCGTCGGGGGTGATGCCGGCCATCAGCAGGCCGATCTCCTCGCGGGGGGTGTCCGGGCCGACGATGCCGATGATCCGGCCGCGGTACATGACCGCGATCCGGTCGGCCAGGCCGATCACCTCGTCGAGCTCGCTGGAGACCACCATGACGGCGGTGCCGACGTCCCGTTCCCGGATGACCTGGCTGTGGATGAACTCGATCGACCCGACGTCGACGCCGCGGGTCGGCTGGGCGGCGATGAAGAGCTTCAGCGGCCGGGACAGCTCCCGCGCCACGATCACCTTCTGCTGGTTGCCGCCGGAGAGGGTGCCGACGGGGGCGTCGGCCGAGGAGGTGCGCACGTCGAACTGCGCGATCCGCTCCTTCGCCGACTTGGCGATGACGTCCGGCTTGAGCGCCAGGCCCCTGCCGAAGGGCGGCCGGTCGTAGATGTCGAGCACCAGGTTCTCCGCGACGGAGAACTCCTTGACGACGCCGTCGACGCTGCGGTCCTCCGGCACGTAGCCGACGCCGGCGCGCAGCACCTTCTTGGTCGACCAGCCGTTGACCCGCTGCCCGTCGAGGGTGACCGTGCCGGCGAGCGTCGGGCGCAGCCCCATGATCGCCTCGATCAGCTCGGTCTGGCCGTTGCCCTGCACGCCCGCGATCCCGAGCACCTCGCCCGCGCGTACGGTCAGGTCCACCCCGTCGACCGCGCGGATCTGCCGGTCGTCGTCGACGACCAGGCCGGAGAGCTCCAGGACCGGCTTGCCGGGGGTGGCGGTCTCCTTGTCCACGGTGAGCCGGACGCTGCGGCCGACCATCAGCGCGGCCAGCTCGTCGCGGCTCGCCTCGGGGGAGGCGGTGCCGACGGTCTTCCCCCGCCTGATCACGGTGATCCGGTCGGCGATGGCCTTGACCTCGCCAAGCTTGTGGGTGATGAAGACGATCGACTTGCCGGCGGCCTTGAGCGACCGCATCACGGTGAGCAGCTCGTCCGTCTCCTGCGGCGTGAGCACGGCCGTCGGCTCGTCGAGGATGAGCAGGTCGACGTCGCGGGTGAGCGCCTTGACGATCTCCACCCGCTGCTGGATGCCGACCGGCAGGTCCTCGATCACCGCGTCCGGGTCGACCCGCAGGTTGTACCGCTCGGAGACCTCGGCGACCTCGCGTCGGGCCCGCCGCCGGTCCAGGAAGCCGGCGATGCCGCCCCGGACCTGCTCGGCGCCGAGCATGATGTTCTCGGTGACGGTGAAGACGGGCACCAGCATGAAGTGCTGGTGCACCATGCCGATCCCGGCACCGATCGCGTCCGACGGTCCCCGCAGCTTCAGCGGCGCGCCGTCGACCAGGATCTCGCCCTCGTCGGGCTGGTAGAGCCCGTAGAGCACGTTCATCAGGGTCGACTTGCCGGCGCCGTTCTCGCCGAGCAGGGCGTGGATCTCTCCAGGCTCCACCGTCAGGTCGATGTGATCGTTGGCGACCAGATCACCGAACCGCTTGGTGATGCCGCGCAGTTCGAGTCTCAGCGCAACCTCCTGGAGTGCGAAGCGATGGTGCAGCGTAGCTGCCGGTGGACCGCTCGCGGCGCGGGGCCGTCGTCGGGTTGGAGCGGATCGGCCGCCCCGGCGCCGTGGGGTGGATTCCCCCACGACGCCGGGGCGGCCGGATCGTCGTGCTGTACCGCCCGCCGGCCTACCGGGGTGATCGTCTCACCACGGGCGGCCGGCGGAGCCTCACTTCGGCTGGGCCGCGGAGGTGACGGTGACGGTGCCGGCGGCGATGTCCGCCTTCAGCTTGTCGATCTCGGCCTTCAGCTCGGCCGGGACCTTGCCGTCGAACTCGTGGTACGGGGCGAGCCCGACGCCGTTGTTGGACAGGTTGCCGAGGTAGCCCGGGGTGGCCGACAGCTTCTCGCCGCCGGCGGCCTTGACGACGGCCTCCTTGACGGCGTCCGGGATGTTCTTCTCGACGGTGGTGATGATCGCCGCGCAGTCCTGGGTGCTCTCGCAGCCGTCGACGTCCACCCAGATGGTGTTGTACTTGCCGCCCGACGCCTTCGCGGCGCCGGTGGTGCCGAGGCCCGCGCCGCCGGCGACCGGCATGATGATGTCGGCGCCCTGGGCGACCAGCGCGTCGCTGACCTTCTTGCCCTCGTCCTGCTTGACGAAGTCGTTGGTGAAGGAGCCCTTCTGGGTGGCCTTGTCCCAGCCGACGACCTTCACGCTCTTGCTCTTGGTCTTGTTGTAGTGCGCGACGCCGTCGGCGTAACCGTCCATGAAGATGGTGACCGGCGAGATCGGCAGGCCGCCGTAGGTGCCCACCGTGCCGCTCTTGCTCATGCCGGCGGCCAGGTAACCGGCGAGGAAGCCGGCCTGGGCGGTGTCGAACTGCATCGGGTAGACGTTGTCCACGCCCGGCTTGGAGTCGACGATGCCGAACTGCTGGTTCGGGTTCGCCTGGGCGACCTTCTTGGTGGCGTTCTCCATCAGGCCGCCGACGGCCAGGATGAAGTCGCACTTCTGGTTGACGTACTGGGTCAGGTTGACCTCGTAGTCCGCCTCGGCCTTCGACGCGACGTACTTGATGTCGATCTTGTCGTTGGCCTTCTTCGCCTCCTCCAGGCCCTTCCAGGCGGAGGTGTTGAACGACTTGTCGTCGATGCCGCCGACGTCGGTCACCATGCAGGCGCTGTACTTCTTGTCGCCACTGCCGGCGTTGTTGTTCTCCTCGGGAGCCTCGCCACACGCGGCGGCACTCAGCACGAGCCCACCCATCGCGAAGACGGAGGCAATCCGCATCCCACGCACAGAGCGCAAGACGTCTCCTTCCCATTGCACACCGCGTCCTGCACGGTGGCAGCCCTTTGAGCCGGCCTGCGCTGCGCCGCCGGCGTCCCACGTTACGGACGGGAGCGTACGCCCGCGCCCACCCACCGGCCGACAATCGTGCACGACTGTTGAGCGCCTGTTACCCCTACGTAACCCTTAGGTGGGGCAGATCACTCTCAGTGCTGGTAGGTGCGCGGCGGGGCGTCGCGGAACGTCCGGTTCTGCGCGTCGTCCCCTGCCGGTGACGTTACCGCCAGAAGACGGCCACCGCCGCGTTGACCAGGGTCAACCCGACGATTGCCAGGAAGTGCCCACGGTTGACCACGTCGCGCTTCCGGGAAAAGAAGACCATGACAAAGATCAGTATGGCGAGCACCAACTTGGTAACAAGTTTCGCGGGGGCCGGCTCGTCGCCGTCACGCAGCGGCGCCGAGAGGCCGATCCCGGTCGCCAGCATGATCACGGACCCCCAGAGCATGGCCGGGTTGATCCGCAGCTTCCCGCTGATGTACTGGACGATCGCGCCGCCGAGCAGCAGGGCGAAACCGATCAAATGGACGTAGCGAAGTATCAGTCTCAGAGCTTCCACGGGCACATCCTGCCCTATCAACGACGGAACGTAGTAGCTGGGCGTGTGCGTCGCTACCCGGACGGGCGGCGAGTCAGCAGCACCAGGACCGCGCGACCAGCGCGTACCTGGCTAGAACGGCGAGCGGTCGACCGCACCCAGCGCCCGAAGCGCACTGAACGGAGCTGGTTGAGATCCGTGGCCTGCTCACTCAGATTCACCCGGCCCTGGAACGAGCGTCCGGCAAGAACATTCAACACAAGGCCGTCCTGGAACTGCTGTCACGCTGCGGCGGCCCGGCCGGGCTGCTCAAAGCCGGCCGCCGCAAGCTGCTGTCGATCGCGTCGAAGAACGCACCACGCATGGGTGAACGCCTCATCGACGCATCCAGTCCGCCCTGGACGAGCAGACCGTCATCCTTCCCGGCACCGCCGCGGCGGACAAGATCTTGCCCGGCTGGCCGACAGCCTGCGCGGCGTGCTCCAACAGCGAGATCAGGTCGCCCCCGAGGTCGAGGGGATACTTGATGTGCAC
Organism: Micromonospora sp. AMSO12t; assembly: GCF_008806585.1. Taxonomy (NCBI): domain Bacteria; kingdom Bacillati; phylum Actinomycetota; class Actinomycetes; order Micromonosporales; family Micromonosporaceae; genus Micromonospora; species Micromonospora sp. AMSO12t. Next base: position 8,342 of record NZ_WAAS01000064.1, on the reverse strand, counting down.
CCTCTTGCCGAGGTCCTGACCTCGATGTCCGGCATCGGTGTCAGGACCGCCGCCCGGATCCTGCTCGAAGTCGGCGACGGCACCGCCTTCCCCACCCCCCGGACACCTCGCCGCCTACGCTGGCCTGGCACCCGTCACCCGACGCGGAGAGCACCGTGATCGGCCGGTCCCGGTCGTGGATCCGGCAGCAGCATCCGCGGCGAACATCCACCCCGAGGCGGCAACAAGAACCTCAAACGGGCCCTCTTCCTCGCCGCGTTCGCCGCCTTGGCCGACCCCGTCAGCCGCGCCTACTGCGACCGGAAACGCGCCGAAGGCAACGCCACAACGCCGCCCTCATCTGCCTTGCCCGACGCCGCTGCGACGTCCTCTACGCCATGCTCCGCGACAAGATCCCCTACCAACACGCCCCACCAGCCCGGTCCCCGATTGACGAAACCCATAGGGACACCCCGCAGGCAGACCACCGCCATCGGAACACCTCACACCGTCGACCCACCCCCAAGCGACACGATCACGCATCACATTAACCAGGTCGGCCTATCAGTATCTGCAAGGCCTCGGCGGGGAGGCCAAACGCCAGAAGGCCGAACAGCGGGGCGACCCGGCCGGCGACCAGGATCATCGGATGCGGTTCGACGGGATACGAAAAGATGACAGCAAAAGAGGAGCCGACACTTCGCCGACTCCTCTTTTGCCGGGCATTACTTAGTCTCGTACGTCCCTGCAACTAGATATGGGTAGCTGCTGCCGCACTGGGCTACGGAATAATCGCCCGACAGCGCTCCACGCCAAGCCCCGAACTTGTACACGCCGTACCCCCCCGGGGTCGTTGAGCAGTACGCGACGGCACGATAGTAGCCAGTGCCGCCTGAGCAGTACGCCCAAACCTCACCCGGCGGGCCGTACTTGTTGTCGTACGAGCATCCTGTGGGAGCAGCAACTGCCGGACTCGCAGGAAGCGCGACTCCAAGGGCCGCGACGGCGACAGAAGAGGCCACAACTACCGCTCGCTTTAGTCGAGCATTTCCCCGTACAGTCATACTTCACCCTTCATGGTGACTACAAGTATCGACGCACCCTACTGCTTCGGCGTGCGTCTATTTCTACTATGCGGAAGATCGCGGCGCAAGCCCGTCACTGACAGTTACAGTCGCCCTCGTCAGCCCGCCCGCTTCATCCTGTCGAAGACCTCCCGCAAATTTCTATTGAACTCGTCATCACTCAGCAACTATTACTCTAAATTCGATGCTGTGGCGCGTCGCCACTCGCGCGTGTGTGCCGTCACCCGCTTGCGCTGCTGATCGTGGTGGCGGACCGCCGGTGTTTGTAGGGCCAGGGACATGGCAGGGTGGGGGTCAGAGGAAGCGCCATGCCTGGAAGGTGGGGCCGTCCGCCGGGAGGGTGACCGCGCCGTCGGCGTCGGGGCGCAGGGCGGGGGCGCCGCCGTACAGGTTCTCGGCCGGACCCAGCCCGGTCAGGCGCAGCGGCTCGCCAGCCGCACGGCGGGCCAGCACCAGCACCGTGCCGGTCGGGGCCTCGCGCAGGAAGACCAGGGTGTCCGCGTCGGCGCGCAGCCAGCGCAGGCCGCCGTGGCGCAGCGCGGGCTCCGCGCGACGCAGCGCCACCAGGGCACGGTACGCGGCGAACGTCACGGCGTCCCAGCTCTCCGGCCGGTGCCACGGCATCGGCGTACGCGAGCCCTCGCCGTTGCTGCCCGTCAGGCCCAGCTCGTCGCCCGCGAAGATCATCGGAGTGCCGGGCATGGTGGCGAGCAGGCCGGCGGCCACCTCCTGCCGCGCGGCGTCGCCGACCACCGTGCGGATCCGGGCGGAGTCGTGCGACCCGAGCAGCTGCCACGAGTGGGTGTACGACCGCCAGGAGACCAGCGAGCGGTAGGCGTCCATGGTGGCGAGCACCGCGTCCGCGTCCCGGCGCACCACCCCGCCCGGCGTGCCGAGGAAGTTCGGTACGGGCTGGTCGCCGTGCCGCAGCCAGGACCAGACCGGGTCGGTGAAGCCGACGTAGTTCATCGTGCCGTGCCAGCCGTTGCGGTCGAGGTCGCCGGTGTGGTCGTGACCGTGCTCGGCCATCAGCAGGGCGTCGGCCCGGGTCCGGGCGACCACCTCGCGCAGCAGCGCCGCCACCTCGTGCGTGTACGCGTCCGCGCCCCGCCGCCCGGTCATGTTCGCCACGTCCACCCGCCAGCCGTCCAGCCCGTACGGGGAGCGCAGCCAGCGGCGCAGCAGCGAGTCGTCGGCGGTGGCGAAGCGCCGGCGCAGCTGGGCGCTGCCCCAGTTCAGCTTCGGCAGCGACTTGACCCCGTTCCAGGACTCGTAGTCACCGGAGACCTCGTCGAAGTAGTACAGCTCCCGCTCGGGCGCGGACACGTCGGAGGCGGCCCTGGTGAACCACTCGTGCGCGTCGCCGGTGTGGTTGCTGGTGATGTCGCCGAGCAGCCGCCAGCCCCGGGCGCGTACGGCGTCGGCGAGGCGGGCCAGGGCGGCGTCCCCGCCGAGCAGCGGGTCGACGGTGTCAAAGCTGGCCGCGTCGTAGCGGTGGTTGGAGCGGGCCGGGAAGACCGGGGTCAGGTAGACGGTGTTCACGCCGAGGCGGTCCAGGTGGTCCAGCCGCTCGGCGACGCCGTCCAGATCGCCGCCGTAGAACTGCCGGGGCGTCTCGGGCCCGCGCCCGATCACCGGGGTGTCCCAGTCGCACGGGATCGCCCAGTCCGGCACCTCGCGGCCCGCGGCGGCGGCGGAGCGGGCGAACCGGTCCGGGAAGATCTGGTAGATCACCGCGTCGCGGGCCCAGGCGGGCGGCGGGGCGTGGGTGACCAGCTTGAAGTCGCCGTTGTCGGGCACGTCGTGGCCCACCACGCCGGCGGCGTTCAGCCAGCGGCTGCCGCGGCTGCCGGTGAGCATGAACCGGTAGTTGCTGACCGGGTTGCGGGCCTCGACGGGCACCCGCCACCAGACGTCGGCGCCGTCGGTGCGGTCGACGACCGCCTCGGTGAACCGGGGCTCGCCGTCGCCGGTGGTGCGCACGTGCACCTGCCGGACGTCGGCGCCGGCCGGCACCCGGACGAAGACGTCGACGACGTCGCCGAGGGCGGGCTCCTGCTCGGGGACGTACAGGGCGGAGCCGTCGTGGTGCGGCAACAGGGACATGGTGGCGCCTTTCGCGTCGGTCGGACGGGGAGAGAAATGGGTCTCCCGCCGCGGCCGGTTCCCCGACCGCGGCGGTCGATCCGTGACTGCTCCGGTGTACGTCGGACGCCGACGCCCTTGCCGCAGCGGTGAGCCGAGGAGGCTCAGCCCTTGACCGCCCCGGCCGTGAGGCCGTTGACGATGTAGCGCTGGAGAAGTTGGAACACCAGCACCGTCGGGATGGCGGTGAGCAGGGTGCCCGCCGCGAAGATCCCGAAGTTGTTGTTGCGTTCGCCGGCCACCAGCCCGAACATGCCGACCGCGAGGGTCTTCGAGTTGGTGTTCGTGAGGAACACGTTGGCGATCACGAACTCGTTGATCGAACCGATGAAGGCGAGCAGGCCGGTCACCGCCAGGATCGGCGCCACCAGCGGCAGCATGATCCGGAAGAAGATCTGGGCGTGCGAGGCCCCGTCCATGGTGGCGGACTCGTCCAGCTCCTTCGGCAGCGTGTCGAAGAAGCCCTTCATCAGCCAGGTGTTCGCGCCGAGGGCGGCACCCATGTAGAGCAGGAAGAGACCCCACGGGGTGTTGAAGCCGATCACCGGCCACAGTTCGGTGACCTTCGTGAAGATCAGGAAGATCGCCACGATCGCCAGGAACTGCGGGAACATCTGGATCAGCAGCAGGGAGAGCAGCCCGACGCGGCGGCCGGCGAAGCGCATCCGGGAGAAGGCGTACGCCGCCAGCGCCGACAGGAAGATCGACGCGAAGCTGGCCACCCCCGCCAGGAGCAGCGAGTTGAGGAACCAGCGACCGAAGGCGGTCCGCTCGAAGAGGTTGGTGAAGTTCTCCAGCGAGGCACCGGTCGGCACCAGCTCCGTGGAGGAGAGCGTGCCGAGCGGGTTGAGCGCCGCCGAGACGACGAACAGGATCGGGAAGAGGCTGAACGCCACCGCCAGGATGCCGACCAGGTGCCGCCATCCCACCTGGGCGAACCAGCGGTTCCGCCGTCCGGTGGCGTTGCGGTTGGCGACGGGCGCTTCGGTGCGGGTGCTCACGAGTACACCTCCTCCTGCTTGCGGGTCCGGGAGAAGCTGATCGCCGACACCGTCGCCACGATCGCGAAGATGAAGATCGAGACAGCGGCGGCCAGTCCGTACTCGGCGCCCTGGGCGCCGAAGGCCAGCCGGTAGGTGTAGGTGATCAGCAGGTCGGTGGCGCCGGCCGTCGGGTTGTCCGCCGGGAACGGTCCGCCCTCGGTGACGAACTGGATCGCGTTGAAGTTGTTGAAGTTGTACGCGAAGGACGCGATCAGCAGCGGCGAGATCGCCACCAGCAGCAGCGGCATGGTCACCGCGCGGAACGACTGGAACGGCGACGCTCCGTCGACCGAGGTGGCCTCGGTCAGCTCACGTGGGATGGCCTGCAACGCGCCGGTCGTCACCAGGAACATGTACGGGTAGCCGAGCCAGAGCTGCACCAGCAGCACCGCGAGCCGGGCCGACCAGGTCTCGCCGAACCAGTCCACCCCCAGCCCGAACAGGTTGTTGATCAGGCCGAAGTCGGTGTTGAACATGTCCCGCCAGACCAGCAGCATCGCGAAGGACGGCATGGCGTAGGGCAGGATCAGCAGCACCCGGTAGAAGTTCGTGCCCCGCATCCGGGGCGAGTGCAGCGCCAGCGCGATGCCCATGCCGAGCAGGAACGTGAAGCCGGTGGAACCGAGTGCGAAGGCGAAGTTCCAGATCAGCGTGCTGAAGAACGGGCCGGAGATGGCCGGATCGGTGAGCACGTCGGCGAAGTTGCGCAGCCCGACGTTGACCTGCCAGCCCTGGGCCAGCGTCTCGCCGTCCGCGGCGACGAAGGAGCCGACCTTCCCGTCGGCGGTCCAGGTCTTACCGGTCTCGCTGTCGCGGATGCAGTCGCAGCCCGCGTCGTACGCCCGGACCGCCTTGCCCTCGTAGGCGCGCGACAGGCCGGACGAGCGCAGCGCGCCCCCGGAGGTCGGCACCACCATGTCGGTGATGTCCTTGCTCCGCGTGCTGGCCTCGCCGAAGTTGAGGATCTGGTAGCCGTCGGCGGCGGTGACCTTGCCGCCCGGCGCGACGGTGACGCTGCCGGCGTCGAGCGGGCGCAGGCCCTCGGTGTCGCCGACGGAGACGGTGTTCGTCTGCGGGTCGGTGACCAGGAAGACCAGCGCGCCGGTGGCCGGGTCGCCCTTCGTGGCGACGGTCAGCGGGTACTGGACCGAGCCGGGGACCTGCGTCACCGACCCGCTCTGGATGGCGACGATGGCGTCGTCCTTGCTGCCCCGGTGGCCGTCGCCGAAGTTCGTGAAGGCGGTGCTCGCGGTGTAGAGCACCGGGATGATCTGGAACGCCACCAGGAAGAGCGTGCCCGGGATCAGGTACTTGACGGGGATGTGCCGGGGCGTCAGGTAGAGGTAGAAGAGGCCGGCGGTGGTCGCCAGCAGGACCGCCAACCCGACCCAGAGTTCGGCCTCGATGAGCGGGAACGCCGCCCAGACCGCGATCCCGGCCACGAGGCCGAGCAGGACCACCTTGACGAGCAGGCCCGTCAGGGTGATCGGCGCGTGGTTCCGCGCGGTACGGGACGTGCGCGGGGACCCGGACCGTACGGGCCCCCGGCCCGGAGGCTGCGTGGCAGTCCCCGGGCCGGACGACGACGTGCTCATTACTTGATCTGGCCGGCGATCGTCTTACCGGCGGCGGTGATCGTCTTGGCCGGGTCGGCGCCGCCGATGATGGCGGCCTCCGCCTTGCCGAACGGGTCCCAGATCGCGGCCATGGCCGGGATCGCCGGGAGCACCTGGCCGTTCTTGCCGGCCTCCTGGAACTTGGCCAGGTCCGGGTCGCTGCCCTTGACCTGGTCGAGCGCGGCGGTCAGCGCCGGGGGACGCGGCTCGGCGTTGTAGAGCGCCATGGCGAGGTCCGGGGTGGTCACGTGGTTCGCGACGAACTCCTGCGCCAGGGCCTTGTTCTGCCCCTTGGCCGCGACGTAGAAGGACTGGACGCCCACGAACGGCTGGGCCTCCTTGCCACCGGCGAAGCCGGGGACCGGGGAGATGTCGTACTTGATGTTGGCCTTCTTGGCGTCGGCGATGGCCCACGGGCCGGAGACCAGGAAGGCGCACTTCTTGCCGGTGAAGGTGGCGATGGAGTTCTCGCCGGTGATGGAGCGCTTCAGCGCACCCTCGCCCTTCTCACCCAGCTTGGCGATCTTCTGGAACGCCGCGATCGACTCCGGCTTGCCCACGCCCAGGTCCTTCGGGTCGTAGTCGCCGTTGGCGGCGGTGCCGAAGAGGTAGCCGCCGGCCGAGGTGTAGAGCGGGTAGATGTGGTACGCGTCGCCGTTCTGGCCGGACTGGAGGCAGAGGATCTCGCTGGCCTTCTTCTCGGCCTTGAGCTTCTTGCCGGCGGCGACCAGGTCCTCGATGGTCTTCGGCGCCTCGGGAGCCAGCTCGGTGTTGCGGATCAGCGCCAGGTTCTCCATGGCGTACGGCACGCCGTAGAGCTGGCCGTTGAACGTGACGGCCTTGACGGCGGTCTCGTTGAAGGCGCTCTTCTGCTCGGCGGCGAGCTGGACCGGGTCGATGGCGCCGTTCTGCACCAGGTTGCCGATCCAGTCGTGCGCGCCGACCACGACGTCCGGGCCGCTGCCCTGCTGGGAGGCGGTGACGAAGTTGGTCTGGAGGTCCTTGGAGACGGCCTGGACCTCGACCGTGACGCCGTTCTCCTTGCCGAACTTCTCGCCGAACGGCTTGAGGGCGGCGGCGCGCTTGTCGTCGGCCCAGATCACCAGCTTGCCGCCGGTGGCCTTGCTGGATTCCTTCGCGGCCGGCTCGTCGTTGCTGTCGCCACCACAGCCGGAGGCGGCGAGCGCCAGGCCGAGGACGGCGACCACACCCGCGGTACGGATGCGCATCGGTACTCCTGTCGTCATGGCGGCACGCCGGGGGAGAGGCGATCCCGCCAGTGGAAGCTCTGTAAGTTTCTTGCCAACCGGCGCTCGGCGTGCTGCGCCGCTGCTCTCGCGTGTTGCGGGGACGTTAGCAAGAGGTTGCAGAGAATGGAAGGGCTTGCAGAAGTGTACGCAAGAACTTGCCTTTGAGCTAAAGTGCGCCCATGCGCGCTCGACTGTCCGACATCGCCCAACAGGCCGAAGTCAGCGAGGCCACGGTGTCGCGGGTGCTCAACGACCGCCCGGGAGTGGCCCCCGAGACCCGGCAAGCCGTACTCACCGCCCTCGATGTGCTCGGTTACGAGCGCCCGGCCCGGCTACGCAAGCGCAGCGCCGGTCTCGTGGGTCTGGTGGTCCCCGAACTCGACAACCCGATCTTCCCCGCCTTCGCCCAGGTGATCGAGTCGACCCTGGCGCAGAGCGGCTTCACCCCCGTGCTCTGCACCCAGACGGCCGGCGGGGTCACCGAGGACGAGTACGTCGAGATGCTGCTGGACCGGCAGGTCTCCGGAATAGTCTTCGTCTCCGGCCTGCACGCCGACACCGCCGCCAATCACGACCGCTACCGGGCCCTGATCGCCCGCCCGCTGCCCGTCGTGATGATCAACGGGTACGCGCCCGGCATCCCCGCGCCCTTCGTCTCCTGCGACGACGGCGAGGCCACCGAGCTGGCCGTGGCCCACCTGGTGGCGCTCGGGCACCGCCGCATCGGCCTGATCACCGGCCCGGACCGGTTCGTGCCGGTGCAGCGCCGGGTGGCCGGCTTCCGGGCCGCGATGAGCCGGCTGGTCGGCGTCGACGAGGCCGGCCTCGACGAGCTGGCCGAGCTCTCCCTGTTCGGTGTGGAGGGTGGCGAGGCTGCCGCCGCCCGGCTGCTGGAGCGCGGCGTCACCGGCATCGTCTGCGGCTCCGACCTGATGGCGCTCGGCGCGATCCGGGCCGCCCGGCAGCGCGGCATGTCGGTGCCCGGCGAGCTGTCGGTGGTCGGCTACGACGACTCCCCGCTGATGGCCTTCACCGACCCGCCGCTGACCACCATGCGGCAGCCGGTGGCCGCGATGGCCGTCGCCGCCGTCCGGGCCCTGGTCGACGAGATCAACGGGCACGCCGCCCCGCACTCGGAGTACGTGTTCCGCCCGGAACTGGTGGTGCGCGGCTCCACCGCGGTCGCCCCCACCGCCGCCGCGCGGCCGGCCCCGGGCGGCGGCG
>NZ_WAAS01000063.1:0-29783 GCF_008806585.1 Micromonospora sp. AMSO12t | reverse complement strand
CCCGCTCTCCACCGGCGCGCTGCTGGTCAATGGCCGCCACCAGCCGCGCATCGGCCACGAGGTCACCCACGAGATGGCGTCGGCGGAGCAGGTGGACCTGCTCTGCGCGTTCATCAAGTGGTACGGCCTGCGCATCGTCGAGCCCGCCATCCGCGAGCTGATCGCCCGGGGCGGCAAGCTGCGCGTCATCACCACGACCTACCTCGGCGCGACCGATCAGCGGGCCCTCGACCGGCTCGCGGAGCTGGGCGCCGAGATCAAGGTGTCCTACGAGACCAGGACCACCCGGCTGCACGCCAAGGCGTGGCTGTTCCGCCGCAACAACGGCATGACCACCGCGTACGTCGGATCATCCAACCTGTCGAAGACCGCGCTGATCGACGGCGTGGAGTGGAACGTGCGCGTCTCCAACGTCGAGCAGCCGCACGTCATCGACACGTTCACTGCCACGTTCGAGGACTACTGGAACGATCCGGCGTTCGAGGACTACGACGCCAGCAGGGACGCGGAGCGGCTGCGCAACGCCCTCAGCGGGGAGCGGCGCGAGGACTCGCCGACGCAGATCGCCAACCTGGACGTGCGGCCGTACCCGTACCAGGCGGAGATCCTCGCCGACCTGGACGCGGAGCGGCAGGTGCACGGCCGGCACCGGAACCTGGTGGTGATGGCGACCGGCACCGGCAAGACGGTCGTCGCGGCGCTGGACTTCCGGCGCCTGCACCGCAACAACCAGGTCGACTCGTTGCTCTTCGTCGCCCACCAGGAGCAGATCCTCACCCAGAGCCTGGCGACGTTCCGCCAGGTCATGCTCGACGGCAGCTTCGGCGAGACGCTGGTCGGGGGCAAGACCCCGACCAGGTGGCGGCACGTCTTCGCCTCCATCCAGTCGCTGCACCGGCGGGAGATCGACCCCGAGGCGTACGACATGGTGATCGTCGACGAGTTCCACCACGCGGAAGCACCGACGTACGCCCGGCTGTTGGAGCGGCTTCAGCCGCGCGTACTGCTGGGGCTGACGGCGACCCCCGACCGGGCCGACGGTCGGGATGTGCGGCGCTGGTTCGACGGTCGCGTGGCGGTGGAGCTGCACCTGTGGGAGGCGTTGGAGCGACAGTTGCTCGCGCCGTTCCAGTATTTCGGGCTGCATGACGACGTGGACCTGTCGCGGCTGCGCTGGAAGCGCGGCCAGGGGTATGACCTCGGCGAGCTTGACGGCCTCTACACCGGCAACGACGCGCGGGCGCGGCTGGTGCTGAAGGCGGTACGCGACACGGTCGACGTGGATCGGATGCGGGCGCTGGGGTTCTGCGTGAGCATCGCCCACGCCCGCTTCATGGCGGAGTGGTTCACCCGGCACGGCGTGTCGTCGGCGGCGGTGACCTCCCAGGTGGACCGGCCCGTGCAGCATGACCTGCTGCGGGAGTTCAAGGCCGGCAAGCTGCGGGTGCTCTTCACCGTGGACCTGTTCAACGAGGGTGTCGACCTGCCGATGGTCGACACGATCCTGATGCTGCGGCCCACCGAGAGCGCCACGATCTTCCTTCAGCAGCTCGGCCGTGGGCTGCGCCTGGACGACGACAAGCCCTGCCTGACGGTGCTGGACTTCATCGGCGGGCAGCATGCCAATTTCCGCTTCGACCTGCGCTGGCGCGCGCTGACCGGGGTCAGCCGCCGGGAGATCAGGGACGCCGTCGAGCAGGACTTCCCGTGGCTGCCCAGCGGCTGCCACATCCAGTTGGACCCGGTTGCTCGCAAGGTCGTGCTCGACAACCTGCGCACCGTCATGCCGACGTCGAAGAACGGCCTGCTGGCGGAGCTGCGGCACCTCGGGGACGTCAGCCTCGCCGGGTTCCTGCGGGAGACCGGCGTGGAGATCGAGGACGTGTACCGGTCGGCGACCATCGGCGGGTGGACCGGGCTGCGGCGGCTCGCCGGGCTGGAGTCGTCGACGCCGGGGCCGGACGACCGGGAGTTGGGCCGGGCCATCGGGCGGATGCTGCACCTCGACGACCCGGACCGCCTGGAGCTGCTGAGTCGGGTGGCGGCGGGCGAGCGGCCGAACGCCGGGCGACTCTGGGACATGCTGCACTTCGACCTGTGGGGGCCGAACGCGCCGCTGGCCTCCCGGGACGAGCGGCTGGCGCGGCTCTGGGCGGAGCCGGCGCGCTGCGCCGAGCTGCGGCAGGTGGCCGAGGTGCTGCGCGGCCGGATCCACCGGGTCACGCCGCAGCCGCTGTCGGCGGAGGTGCCGCTGCGGGTGCACGCCCGCTACAGCCGCAATGAGGCGTGTGCGGCCTTCGGCATGCCGAACCCGGGCTCGCTGCGGGAGGGGGTGAAGTGGCTGCCCGATGCCCAGGCGGATCTCTTCTTCGTCACCCTGGTCAAGTCGGAGGCGCACTACTCCCCCACCACCATGTACGCCGACCGGGCCATCACCGCCAGCCTGTTCCAGTGGGAGTCGCAGAGCACCACGTCGTCGGCGTCGGCGACCGGGCAGCGCTACATCCACCACGCCTCGCGCGGCTCGACTGTGCACCTCTTCGTCCGCGAGACCCGGGTCGCGGACCGGGACCTGGGCGCGCCCGCCTACCTCTACGCCGGCCCGATGACCTATCAGAAGCACACCGGCGACCGGCCCATGCGCATCATCTGGCGACTGGCACACGCCCTCCCCGCCGACGTGTACGCCACCGCCCGAACCATCGCCGCATGAGCCTGTGGCGCTATCCGGCTGGCACAATCTCTCGGACCAACGCCCGCATCCGGGTGCGGTCGGCGATGCTCGACGACATTTGTTTCAGACCTGCCGCATCGGGCGTGCCGAAGAAGCGGTGCAGTACATCTGCGGCCTGACGCCCCGTGATGCTCACCGGCCAATCAGCGGCACGTAACCCGGCCGCATGTGCCGCATGGATCAGGCGCCAGAGATCGACTGCATCCTTCGGGGCAAAACGTCCGCGGTAAGCGAGCGCTTTCAGGCATAACGCTGACGTTACGTCCGGGAGTGCGACGCACATGCTCAGATGGTCTTTGTTGGTGAGTTGGACGTCGACATCCAGCAACTCAACGGGCCGGTGCAGGGCGAGGACGAGACCAGGGACCTCGTCGACCACCAGGTCGCCGTGCCGTTGATTGGGCACCAGCACGCCCCGATATGACGGCGCAAGTATGTCGATCACCAAGCTGAGCTGCCCATATTCGTCTGCGCTGTCACGGGTGAACCGGTTCGCGGCCTCCCGTGATCGGTAGCCACGCTCGAGGAGAGCGCCTGGTAGGCGAGGGTCAGCGATGACGCTCGGCAGTGCGGCGAAGTCAGCGTCAGCCGTCTCGCGCAGCGGCACCTGCTCGGAAACGCCATGGAGCGCCACAAGCAGCGTGACCATGTGCCCGCCAACAATCCGGTAGTCCAGACCGAGAGCGGTAGTGATCTGCGCCAGGTCGGCAAGAGTCAGGAAACCCGTATCCGCGGCCCGGCTGGTCGAGACGACCGAAACCGGTTTCGGTGCCATCGGGTCCGCGCTCGACGATGTCGGCCCGGTCATGCCACATCCCTTCGGTCACGATGACGACGGCGTAGAACGTCCCACACGCGATGCGCCGCTTCCTCGCTGTCGGGGCCCGGCGAACGCCGCACGTCCCACAGGATCTGCAGCGGGTCGGCCAGCGGGAGGCTGTTCGTGACTGGCGTCGCCGAGCCGGAAGGCTGCCACAGGCCCGGGTCCCTCGGGACGTTGAACTCCAGGGTTGCCTCATCGCCCCCGGCGGGGACGAGGCCGGCGTCCTCCAGATTCGCTCCGGTTCGGCCATAGAGAACCGCACGGATGGGGGCGCGCCAGGGAGCGATGACGTCTGCACCGACATCGCCGGAGACCACGACGGCAGTCGGGTCAGTCGCCCCGACCAGCGCGACAACCGTCCGAGCCTGCTCAACTGCTGACGCCATCCCGTACCACCGGGTGCTGATTCCGCCCGGCCCGGGATAGGACTCCAACCACCAACGTATTGCCTCATCGATGTCCCGCACGACCCATCCATTGGGGGTACGACGGACGAGTTCTTGGTCAGCCAGGACGTTCAGGGCCTGCGAGACGCGCGGCTGGGAAACGCCAGCGAGGGCGGCCAGTTCCCGCTGGCTGGCGTACGGGCGCTGGAGCATTCTGCGGACCAGAGTGAGGGTGCCCCACGGCACCGGACCCCGCTTGGCGGGTCGCGTGGCAGCTTGCGGCGGAGAACGCAGCACTACTTTCACCCCGTTGACGCGTACGGTGCCGGTCACCTGCTGCCCGGTATCGACCAACCATGACCAGTCGGCTTCATCGACCGCTTGCCGCACGGCCGGTGAAGCCGCCGGGACAACGATCAGACACCGTTCTGGATAACGGCTGGTCAACGACGCGATGTTGCTGGGGCTCAGTGGCGTCGGCGATGAAACGACAGTCAGTAGGGCGCGGGCGCCCGCGTAGCTCAGTTCGACACGGTCGACACCACGAGGGACCAGCGTGACCCCAGCTTCGGTCAGGGCTTGCCACACAGATGCCGATATAAGCATTACCCACCCTCCTTGAGTAATACTTATACACCTCCTGACCTCACGACATGGCAGTGAAGACTCAAACGGCGTCGGCCTTCGGAGCGAACCTGACGTCCAGCTTCCTGTTGAGCGCCCGTGCGAGGCGCTCCAGTACCGGCAGGGTCGGCACGGTGCCGCCTGCCTCGAACCGGGCCACGGCGGACTGGGTCATGCCGGCGGACCTCGCCAACTGGCTCTGGCTCCAGCCCTTGTGTTCCCGCAGGTGCCGCACCTCCTGCCCGAGCGCGAAGGCGATGCGCGTCGCCTCGTACGCCTCGGTGGCTCCGGGCTCCGCCATTCGGCGATCACGCAGGTCATTCCAGTCGACGCGGTCACTCATCGTCATAGCGCTGATGCTATGCCGTGGAGTCCCCGACCTGCGCCAACTCGATCAGGACGCGTGTGCCGAGGCGTCCACCACGCGATTGCTGGCGATGGCCAACTCCTCGTCGGTGAAGAGCGGACGGAAGCGTGGCCGGATCACGACCGCCTCGGCGGTCAGGTCGACCCGCCCCCGCTCCCAGAGCGCCGTGAACCCGTCGGAGACCAGCGGGTGGTGCAGGAGCTGCCGGGCCGTGGCGAGGCCACCCTTCTCCGTCACCATCCGCAGCAGCAGGCTGGCGTGGTAGTTCGCCTCGTCCCGCGCCCGCTCGTACGTACGCACCATCGCCTCGTGGAACGCGGCTTCGAGCGCCCGCCGGTCGGCCGAGGCCTCGACCGGCTCGTCCGCCGGCTCGGCCTCCTGGTCGTACGCCCGCACCATCGCCTGGTGCAGCGTCTCCTCCAACTCCCGGCGGGCGGGCGTCCCCTCGCCCGCCGGTGCGGGCCGTGGCTCGCCTGGGCCGCGCGGCTCGGGCGCGGGCCGGACCGGCGGCGCGGCCGGGCGAGCGTCGCGGCTCTCGCCGCCCGACAGCCGCAGGAGCCGGGTGACGCTGCGGAAGCGTACGGCGGCGGGGCTGGCGGCCGGGAAGTACTGGACCAGGCCCGCGTGCCGGCCGCGACTGTCCTCCACCGGCATGTCGCGCTTCATTGACGCCGCAGCGATCACTGCCTTCGCCTCGTGCGGGCGCACCCAGCAGACCAGCCGCGCGCCGTTCGGGTGTGCCCGCTCGACGCGGACGTTGGCCCGGTACTTGCGCGCCTCGGGGGAGGCACTGTCGTAGTAGCGGGCCCACCCCAGGACCTTGCCCTCGTGCCGCACCGGCACGTCGCGGCAGTGCTGGTAGCTGTCCAGGGCGGCCACCGCCTCGTACGGCCGCAGCCAGGCCACGTTCCGGTAGCCGGCGGGCACGGGCGCCATGCCGTCGTCCGGGGTCCCCTCCGACTCGTCGGCCGGTGGCGGGGCCGCGCCGGGCGTGGGCCGCACCGGGGGTACCGCCACCCCGCGCGGCTCCTTGTCGCCGCTGCCCTCGGAGCCGGCGCGGGCAGCCGGCGTCGGAGGAACGGGCTCGACCTCGACGGGCTCGGTCACCACCGACGGCGGTTCGGCGCTGGCGGAACCATCGTTGCCGGTCGCCTCCACCGGCGGCACAACGTCGTCGACCGGCACGGCGGGCACCGGGGCCGGCGCGAAGGTAGGCGTCGCGCGGGTTTCCTCCGTGCTGACCGGCGCAGCCTCGACTATCTCGGCGTCGATGACCGGCACCGTCGTCGGGGACGAGACCTCGATGCCCAGCTCGGCGATCCGCTCCCACAGCGGCTCCAGCGCCGCCTCCGGGTCCCGGCTGAAGACGCTCCCCCGGATGCGTACGAAGACGCAGTTGCCGACCCGCTCCAGCACCGCCTGCCGGCGCATGTCGCTCTCCCACTGGTCCGGCCCGTGGTAGGCGTCGCCGTCGCACTCGATGGCGAGCCGCCGCCCGTCGGGTGCGGGGAGGACGAAGTCGATCCGGTACCCGCCGATGCGGAACTGCGGCAACGGCCGGTATCCCCGGGTCAGGACGCGGCGCAGCACCGCGCGTTCGAAGTCGCTGTCGCAGCGCTTCTCCAGGTCGTCGTAGGCCTCCTCGGCGGCGGTGACGTTCTGGCAGTAGGTGAGCAGCAGCCCCCGGGCGTCGTCCTCGCGCAGGTCGGCGGGCTGCACGGAGTGGAAGACCCAGAGCTGGTCGCGGGCGCGGGAGGCGGCGACGTTGACCCGCCGGTGGTGGTCGCGCTTGGTGAAGGCGGAGACCATGCCGTTGTGCGGGGAGACGACCGTGGAGACGAGCACGATGTCGCGTTCGTCGCCCTGGAAGGTGTACGGGTCGCCGACGCGCAGCCGACGTCGTTCCATCTCCTCCTCGCCCACCACCTCGCGCAGGCGGGTGAGCAGGTAGATGGCCTGACCGCTGGTGCTGAGCAGGCTCACCACCCCGATGGTGCGGCCGTCGTACGCGGGGTCGGCGACGATCGCGGCGACCCGCTCGACGAGGGCTTCGGCCTCGGCGACGTTGACGTTGCCGTAGGTGGGCAGGTCCTGGCGGATGCCCTCGGGCACGTGCACGGCGATGACGGGTTCGCCGATGCCGGCGGGCCGGTCGGTGCGCAGGGGCTCGATCTCGCCGCCGTAGTACGTCTGGCTGGAGAAGCCGATGATCGCCGGTACGGAGCGGAAGTGCTCGGTGAGCAGGATCCGCTCGGGTGAGCGGCGTACGGCGTGGTCGTAGAGGCTGCTCTCCGGGTCGAAGTGCTCGGCGGAGGGCACGTCGACCAGGTGGGAGTTGATCAGGCCGGTGACCGTTCCGACGAACGACAGCTGCGGGCCGATCTGCTGGTCGTCGCCGACGACGACGGCCCGTTCGGCGAGGCTGAGGATCGGCAGGGAGAACATGTCCGCCTGCGACGCCTCGTCGACGATCACGACGTCGAAGTGGGCGCCGCCGGCGAACTGCTCGATGGCCCGGTCGACGGACATGACCCAGACGGGCACGGCGTCGACGGCGGAGTTCATGGCCCGCCGGGCGTGCGCCTGCCACTGGGCGGCGTTCTTGCCCGTACCCTTGCCGATCTTGCGCAGTGCGGTGGTCCAGTCGGCGAGCGCGGCCCGGCGCCGGTCGTCGAGTGCCTTGGACACCTCCAGCCAGGACGAGGCGACGACGAGTTCCTGGGTCAGCCGCCGGATCCGCTCCCGCGTCTGCTCGATCCGGCGGCCCAGCGCGACGGGGTCGACGCTGCCGACGACGGTGTCGAACCAGGTCTGTGCGCGGCGCCACTGCCAGCGGTGCGGGCAGTCGGCCCCGGTGCCGCCGATCGCGACGGCGGTGCCGTCCTCGATCTGGGCGGTCCAGCCGGGCGCCGCCGGCCGCAGCCGTTCGGTGAGCTGCGCGAAGCGTTGCGCGTCGGGGCGCAGGGCGGCGAGCCGGCGCACCTCGTCGAGGATGCCGTCCCACCCTTCGAGGTCGGCGCGCTGGCGGCTCTGGTCGAGCAGCCGCCACAGCTCGCTGGCGTCCGTGCTCGACGTGCCCTCCTGGAGCACCGTGCCGAGGGTCCGCTCGTCGGCGACGAGCCGGTCGTGGTCGAACACGGTCGCGCACCGGGAGACCAGGTCGGCGAGGGAGGTCAGCCGGCGTACGTCGACCGCCTGCTCGGCCCGGGGGAGCAGGCGGCGGACGGTGGCGTGCAGGGTGGGCCAGCGGCGGCGGTCCCAGTCGAGCGCGGTGGCGGCGTCGGTGAGCAGCCGACCCACCCACAGGTCGGGCTGGTCGCCGAGGTCGGCGGGGAGGTTGAGCAGTTGCCGCCACTCGGTCCACCGGGTGTTCAGCTCCTGACGCAGCCGCAGCCGGGTGACGTACGCGACGACGATGTCGACGTCCTCGGTGGTGCGCAGGGGCTCGCTGTCGATGCGGCATTCGGCGGCGAGCCGGGCGAGGGTGCTCTGGAAGAGCCGGTTGACGCCCTTGCCGGTCGCGAACCGCTGCCGCAGCTCACCGAGCTGGGCGAGGAGGCGGCGCGGCTCGGCGAGCTGTGCCTCGGGCACGCTCACCTGGTGGCCGGCGAGGGTCCGGGTCGCCGCGGTCAGGTCGGTGAGCGCGCGCTGGCAGGCCGCGACGTGGTCCTGCCACATGGTCTGCCAGTTCGGGTCGGCCTGGAGCAGGGTGGCCAGCCGGTCGGTCCACGCCCCCTCGCGGCCGGCGAGCAGGGTCAGCGCCTGACGCAGCTGCCCGACGAGGTCGTCGAGCGCCGGCCGGCCGAACGCGCGTACCTCCGGCAGGACGACCCCGGCGGCGGCGAGCCGGTCGAGTTCCTCGCGGGCGGCGGCGAGTTCGCGCCGCCCGGCGAGGACGGCGGCCTCCGCGGGCAGTTCGGCGGCCGTGGGCAGGTGCCGCAGCGCCTGGGTGCGGTCCTGTCGGACGGTACGCCGGGCGATGTCGAGCAGCTCGGTGAACTCCTCCACGCCCAGCGGCGCGGCCACGTCCGGCGCGAGGGCGTCGGGGATGTCCCCGTAGCGGTCGGCCCGCTCCCGCAGCCAGTTGCCGACGTCGCTCGGCGACAGCCGGATGCCGTCGATCTCGTAGTGCGCGGACTCGTTCTCGGCCATGGTGCGCAGGCCGCCGAGGGCCTGGCCGAGGTCCCGCTCGGCCTCCTCCAGTTGGCGGCGCAGCCGGTCGACGCGCTGCTGCTCGCCCCGCTTGTCGAGGGTCGCCCCACGGTCGGAGAGTTCGCGGGCGGCCAGTTGGAGCTGCACGAGCTGGTCGGTGGAGCGGCCCAGCACCGCCAGGCACAGCGACTGGATCTCCTTCGGCAGGCCGTCGCGCAGGACCCGCAGCGGGTCCTCCTTCTGCGCCACGACGAGCACCCGCTTGCCGTGCGCCATGAGGTGGCAGATCAGGTTGCGGATGGTGTGGGTCTTGCCGGTGCCGGGCGGGCCCTGCACGGCGACGTTGCGGTGCTGCGCGAGCCGGCGCGCGATGGACTCCTGCGCCTCGTTGGTCGGCAGCGGCATGAGCAGCCGCTCCCCCAGCGGCGCCCACCGCGCCGGCTGGTCCTGCGGCATCTCCAGCCGGCTCGGCTCGTGCGCCAGGATGGCGGCCAGCGAGCCGATGCTCGCGGTGTCGCCGGCGAGCAGCCGGGCGCGCAACTCCTCCAGGAAGCGGCGCAGCATCCGCTGCCGGGGCCGGACGAAGAGCACGCCCGTGTCGTGCACGTGCGGGCCGGCCGGGGCCGCCGCGCCGCTGTCCCGTACGACGGGGTCGTGCCCGAGCCGGCGCAGCGCCCGCTCGAAGAACTCGACGCGGTCGAGGTCGTGCCAGACGTCGAGGTCGAGCTGACCGCCGGAGCCGGCCAACGCGAGCAGTTGACTGAGGTAGCGCTCGTCGAGGCCGGTGAGCGGGTCGGTCTGGAGCCGGGGCGCGCCCTGCGGCGCCACCGTGACCATCGACCGGTCGGCGTCGAACTCGATGGCGACCGGGGTCACCACCAGCGGGTACTGCACCCGGTGCCCGGCGACGTCGGTGCGGATGACGCCGTGGCCCCACACCAGTTCGTGGGTGGCGGCGTCCATGTCGACGCGGTGCTTCAGGTCGAACAGGCTGCGGTGCAGTTGCCGCGTCGCCTCCGTACGCCGGGTCTGGTCGGCCCAGGGGCGCCACTCCCGCTCCCGCCACTGCGCGAACCGCTCCTGGAGCCTCTCGATCGTCTCGTCGTCGCCGACGAGCCGGGGTTCCACGGCGTACGACGGCGCACCGGCCAGGTACGGCGCGAACTCCGCGGGGGTCCTGATCGGTCTCGTGGCGGCGGGCAGGCCGACCCGCAGCCAGCTGGCGCCGTCGGTCGAGACGCCCACCTCGCAGGCGGCGTGCGCGGGGAAGTCGTGCTGCCAGAAGGCGTCGGCGGTGGGAACCGTCCGGGCCGGCTTCTCCAGCTGCGCCCGCACGGCCATCAAGTACTCGACCAGGGAGGTGGCCCGGTCCCGGATGAGTGCGGGCGATTCCGTCGAGGACGTGGAGCGGGAAAGCATGCGGCACCTTTGGTTCTGCTGGGTGGACCGGCCAGGACGGGACGGATCGACCTGTCGTCAGGAGATCGGCAGGCGGGCTCGTCGTACGAGCAGTCGGTCACCTCCGCGCTGACGCACGGCTCCCACCTCCCCACTGGCGGTCCCCGGACCCTACCCACAAGAGTCCTACCAGCGGGACCCCCGAGGTTCCACCGATCGGCCGGCCTCGGCTCATCTGTTCCCGCCGTCAATTACCTACGAAGTCGATATTGCGCACGGACAACTACTTGCCGGCGATGCCGCATTCGCCCTGCTCAGTAGGGACAGCCGGTCCGAGGCTGAGACTCCGCGCGACGGCCATCCCGACGGGCTGGAGCACGATGGCGCAGCGACTCTGTCAGGGACGCGACAGCAGCACCGAGCGGAGTTCCGCTGTCACAACCCTCTGGTAGCCAGGTTGCCGTGATCAGCATTCGGCACGGCAACCTGCTCGACGCGGACGTCGAGGCGCTCGTCAACCCGGTCAATACCGTCGGTGTGATGGGCAAGGGGCTCGCCCTGGCCTTCAAGAGGGCCCACCCCGCGAACTTCACCGCGTACCGCGCGGCCTGCGCCGCCGGCACCGTCCGACTCGGGCAGATGTTCGTCTACGACTCGGGCACGCCGGGCCGGCACCGCTACGTCGTCAACTTCCCGACCAAGGGCCACTGGCGCTCGCCGTCCCGCCTCGCCGACGTCGAAGCTGGGCTGCCCGATCTGGTACGCGTCCTGCGCGACAACCGCATCGCCTCGGTGGCGGTGCCGGCTCTCGGCTGCGGCAACGGCGGCCTCGACTGGGCCGACGTCCGCCCCCTGCTCGAGGCAGCCCTCGCCGACTTGCCGAGCGTGCAGGTGCGCCTGTACGAGCCCGGATGACCTGCCAAAGAACACCGGTGACAGGGCCATGCGCTCAGGTTGGCGGCTACAATCCCCTCCCCGCCAAGCTGTACGCCACCGCCCGAGCCCTCGCCGCGTAGCTCGCCGCCTCGATGCTCGCACCGGCTGATCGTTTGTAACCCCGTGCCATGCTCCCATCGGCCGTTCGAACGAAATCGAGGTCTGGGCATGGAGCTGCGTAAGAGCCGACGCTTGCTGGTGGCTAGCGCCTTGTTCCTGTCGCTCGGGGTACTCGTGCTGCTGTGCGGTGGCGCGGGAGGTTCGTCCCCTTCGATCGGCGCATTGGTCGTCGGCGGACTCGCGGCGCTGCTGGGTGGCGTGTTCGTCGTCAGCGAGCTGAAGCCGTTCAGGTTCCTCATCGGGGCCGAGGGGCTGACCCTGCGGGTTGCCGGGCTCAACCGGCTGGTGCCGTGGGCCGAGATCGACGCGATCATTCTCGATGAGCCGGGGCCGTCGCTCGGCGGCAGTAAGCCCACCTCCCCGTCGCTGTTGCTGGTGCCGGCCGCCGGATCGACCATCGATCGCCCTCTTATGGGCCGGAGCCCGATCGACGATCGCGTTGGCCTGGCCCTCCTCGACCTCGGTGACGTTCGACAGTCGGCGGACGAGGTGGCGGCGGCCCTCGCCCGCTTCGGAGGAGACCGCTTCACGGATGTCCGGCGACTACGCCGAGAGCGGTTCGATTCGCCCGACTTCACCATCGGACTGCGCGGTTACGACCCGGCGCGAGTGGACGAGCTGATCCGACGCGGCCAGGACGCGCTGATCTCGGGCCGGACGTTGCAGCGCTACCAGGTCAAAGCCGAGCTTGACGAGGCGCGCGCCGCCCTGCCCAGGGCCACGCGCGGATATGACTCCACTCAGGTCGACGCGCTTCTCGAAGAGCTTTCCGCCGCGCTGGCGACCTGGGGCGGCGAGGATTCCAAGCCTGACTGAGCGCCGTCCCACCACCGGATCGGGGCCGCTCCGCCGGCGTGCGGGTAACCCTGCATCCGCCACCACAGGGGCGTCAGGGGGCAGCGGGCGCGAGTGCCTGCTCAAAGTAGGTGTCGACGTCCGTCGCGTGGTAGACCCGTTCGCTCGCCTCGATCCCGTCGAGGAACATCGCGTACACCGCCGCCAGCCGCAGCGCCGCGACCGGCCGCAGCAGCTCCACGGCCCGCTCCGGCTCGCACCCGGGCACCTCGGCCCGCCACCGCGCGCACCACTCGGCCAGCACCGGGGCGGCGGCGTCGTCCGGAAGCCCTTCCACCAGCCGCAGCGCGTCGAACGCCGGGTGTCCCACGAACGCGTCGCCCCAGTCGATGACGACGTGCCGCCCATCGCAGGCGCGTACGTTGCCGGGGTGCAGGTCGCCGTGCACGAGGGTGTCCGGCAGCCCGCACCCGCGTACCTCGTCCAGCCGCGCCTCCAGCCCCGCCAGCAGGGACTGCACCGGCGAGGTGTCCCAGCCGGCCAGCCGGTCGCGGATCCAGCCCGGCAGGGCGTCGGCGCGCAGGTCGGGCACGCCCGCCGCGACCAGTCCCGCCACGTCCGGGACGGACCGGACCTGCACCGGATGGAAGCCGGCGGCCATCGCCAGCCGCTCCTCGATCGGCGCCCCGTAGCGGTCCTCGCCGGGCACGTGCTCGATCAGCATCCGGCCGTCACCGTCGTCAGCGAGCAGCGTCGACGTCCTCCCGGGCGCGGCCCGGCCGAGCCAGCGCAGCACGGCAGCCTCGTGCCGGAAGAACACCGGCACCTGCTTCAGCCAGGCCGTGCCGCTCGGCCCGCCGAGCCGCCAGACCGCCGACAGGTTCCAGGTGCGCTGCTGGGTCACGGTCTCCGCCGGGCGGCCGAGCCGCCGCAGCTCCGCCGTCGCCCAGGCGAGGCTGCGCGCCGGGCCGCCGGGCTCGGCGTAGGGGGCGCGCAGCGGGTCCGCCGACAGGTCGAGCTTCGCCGGTACGAGCGGCGTGGCGGGCGGCCCGTCGACCTGCGCGAGGTACGTGACCGTGCCGCCCATCGGCTGCGGCGCGTCGCCGGTCAGCAGGCGGAGCACGGCCACCTCGACGCCGTACCGCCGGCGGGCCTCGGCCACGACGGGGCCGACCTCCTGCCACCAGGGCGACGGAACGTCGAACGGCGGCAGGGCGCCCAGCGGAGCGCCGGCGGCATCGACCAGGACGAGGGTGACGGAGCGGGACACGCCGGGACGCTACCGCCGACCGCCGGACCCGGGCGAGGGGTTAACCGGGCGAGGTCGCCAGCGCCGCCGGGTCCTCACCATGCCGGCGACGGAGCCGTCAGGGGCGGCGGGTGCGGGCGAGGGTGCCGACGACGGCGAGGGAGGCGACCGCCGCCCCGGCGAGCACCACGGCCATCGGCAGGGCGCTGCCCTCGCCGCCCAGCCCGACCAGCGGGGCGGCCATCGCCCCCACCAGCGACTGGATGGTGCCGAGCAGGGCGGCGGCCGTGCCGGCGTGGGCGGGGTGCCGGTCCAGGGCGAGCGCGGTGCCGTTCGGCATCACCATGCCGAGGGATCCCATGAAGACGAAGAGCGCCACCGCCACCAGCGGCAGGCTGCCGAGCAGCGCGCCGGCGAGCAGGACGGCGGCGGCCAGCAGCCCCACGCCCAGCGGGCGGAGCAGCAGGGTGCGGGGCGCGAAGCGGTCCAGCAGGCGGGCGTTGAGTTGGCCGGCGGCGACCAGGGCGAGCGCGTTGACGCCGAAGATGAGGCTGAACGCGCCGGCCGAGACGCCGAAGACGTCCTGGAAGACGAAGGACGACCCGGAGATGTAGGCGAAGAGCGCGGCGAAGGCGAGGCCCTGCGCCAGCGCGTACCCGAGGAAGATCCGGTCGGTGAAGAGCGAGCGGCCGGCGGCGGCCGTGGCGGCGAGGCCGCCGGTGCTGCGCCGCGCGGCGGGCAGCGTCTCCGGCAGCCGCCACGCGACGGCGGCGGCGAGCAGCGCGCCGATCACCGCGAGGGCGACGAAGACCGTACGCCAGTCCCCGAAGCGCAGCACCAGGCTGCCGAAGGCGGGCGCGGCCATCGGGGCGACGCCGAAGACCAGGGTGAGCCGGGAGAAGTACTTCGCGGCCTCGCGGCCGGCGTAGAGGTCACGCACGACGGCGCGGGCGACCACCACGCCCATGCCGCCGGCGAAGCCCTGCGCGAGCCGCGCGGCGGCCAGGGTCTCGGCCGACGGCACGGCCGCGCACACCAACGACAGCAGGGTGTACGCGGCGACGCCCACCAGCACGGGCCGGCGCCGCCCGAAGCGGTCGCTGAGCGGGCCGGTGACGAGCTGGCCGAGGGCCATGCCGACGAGGCAGGTGGTCAGCGAGAGCTGGATCTGCGCCTGGCTGGCGGACAGGTCGCGGGTCATCTCCGGGAACGCCGGCAGGTAGGTGTCCAGGGAGAGTGGCCCGAACGCGGTGAGCGTGCCGAGCAGCACCAGCAGCACGACGGCGGCCCGCCCGGTGGGCGCGGCGACGCGCTCGTCCGGTCGGACGGGCGGCGCGGTGGCGTGCGGCATGGCGGTCCCCTCACTGGTGGCTCGGCCCGGATACGATAGCTCTGACTACAGAGCTATTTCGGCGTCGGAGGGCCTGACTGTGACGGAAGAGACGGTCGACCTGCTCGGCGGAGCGCTCGGTGACCTGCACCGGATGCTGCGCCGGACGGCCACCCAGCGGGTCGGCCGCACCGCCCTGCCGGACGCCCAGGTGGAGGTGCTGCGACTGGTGCAGCGGCGCCCGGGAATCGGCGTCCGCGAGGCCGCCGAACGGCTGGGCACCGCGCCGAACACGGTCAGCACCCTCGTCGGCGAGCTGACCACCGCCGGGCTGCTGCACCGCGAGCGGGACCCGGCCGACCGGCGCACGATCCGGCTGGAGCTGACCGACGCGGCGCGGGAGCGGATAGCCGCGTACGGGCGGCACCGGCGCGACCTGCTCGCCGCCGCGCTGGCCGAGCTGGACGCCCCGGACCGCGAGACGCTGCTCGCCGCCGCCCCGGCGCTGCGCCGCCTCGCCGACCGGATGACGGGGCGGGGCTGAGCCACCGGTCAACGGGTCGAGCGGGGCGTCGTCGCCCGGATCGCGCAGGCCGGCGGCCGGAGCCGGAACGGCCGCCGGTTCGACGCTACGGTGACGGTGGACGGTGTCGGGTCGTACGTGGAGGGTCGTCGGGTGATGGAGCAGCGGATCAGCCTCGTGACGCTCGGCGTCGCCGACGTGGCCCGGGCACGCGCCTTCTACGAGCGGCTCGGCTGGCGCGGCCAGGAGGTCGAGGAGACCGTCTTCTTCCAGGCGGGCGGCCTAGCCCTGGTGCTGTGGAGCCGGGAGAAGCTGGCAGCCGACGCGGGCGTGCCCGACCGGGAGGCGGGCGGGTTCGGCGGGACGACGCTGGCACAGAACGTCCGCTCCCGCGGCGAGGTCGACGAGCTGCTGACTGCGGCGGCCGACGCCGGGGCGGAGGTGACCGTGCCGGCACGCGAGACCTTCTACGGCGGCTACGCCGGCTGCTTCGCCGACCCCGACGGGCACGTCTGGGAGATCGCCTGGAACCCGGGCTTCCCCCTCGGCCCGGACGGCTCACTCACCGTCCCCGACCTCACGCCACCGGACTGAGTGGTCAGGAAGCGATGCGGCGGGGGTACGCGTCGGCTTCGCGCGCCCACTGCTCGGCGGCCACGGAGAGGGCGTCGGCGGATACGGTGAGCGTCAGCGGGTAGACCGCGCCGAGCGGCTGCCGCCGCATCCAGGGCGGCAGCGACTCGTACGAGAACTCGACGGTCAGCGCCAGCCGGCGCCGGCGCAGCACCCGGGTGCGGAAGGCCAGGTTCGGCTCGGTGAAGCGGGCCACCGCCGAGGGCTCCGCCGGGTCACCGGTCGTCTCCGCCTGCTGCCGCAGCCAGCCCGCCAGCGCGTACGCCTCGGCCACCGTCAGGCAGGGTTCGAGGCGCGACCAGGCCTGCCCGTCGGCGGTGCGGGCGTCGGTCTCGACGAGCAGCCAGTCGTCCCAGTCCGCCGCCTCGTCCGGGTCGTCCGGCGGCTCAACCCCGGGCTGGTAGCCCACCGGCCGGATCCTCACCCGGGCACCGTCGTCGGAGCGGATCTCCATCCTGTCATCATGACCGATCCCGAGGCGCGGATGGCGGCATCCCCGCAGCTCAGGGCGTCCCGGCGAACAGCGGCCCCGGGCGCGGGCGCCCCGGTCAGCGCACCGGGTCGTGGGTGCCGCGCGGCACGTCTGGCCGGCAGCGGCGCACCCGGTCGGCGGCCATCCGCCCGCCGACGGCCAGCCCGTAGCGCTCCACGGCGGCGAGCCCGTACGCGCTGCACGTCGGGGTGAAGCGGCACTGCCCGGGCCAGCGGTGCGACAGCCAGCGCCGGTAGCCCAGGATCGCGGCCCGCCCGGCCCGGTCCACCAGCGGCGCCCGCCCGGCGTCGACGGTCGGCGGTGCCGAGGCCCGGCCGGGCGACACGAGCCGGGCGCCCAGCGCGCCCAGGGTCAGCAGGGTGGAGAAGAGCCCCAGGTCGCAGCAGGGGATGTCGCAGTTGCAGGCGTCGCAGTTGTCGAAGCGGCTCTTCTTCTTGCGACGCTGGTTGCTCGGGAGGTAGATCACAGGGAACATCATGCGACTTCCGCGCCACCCCGAATCCCTCGGATGGCGTTCCATCGCCCCGGTGGTGGCCGGCTCGGTGGTGGCCGCCGAGTCGGTCCGCCAGCGAAGGGACCCTACGACGCTGTCGAGCTGAGTCGTCTGTGACATCAGGTGGTGGTGTCCGGCCCGCTGTGCCACCAGAGGGCGGTGAATCGTCTACGACATCAGCTCGACAGCGTTGCGCACGTGAGCCCTCGCCCCGACCGGGAGCGCCGCGGAGCCAAGGGGTGCCGCACAGCCAAGGGGTGCCGCACAGCCGAGGGGTGCCGCACAGCCGGGTGCGGAAACCCGCCGAGCCGGGCGACGACGCGCGGTCTGTCGCCTCCGCCGGCCCGGCGCAGCCCGGCCACCGACCCGGCGCAGCCCGGCCAGGTGGCGCAGCGGGGTCGGGTAACGCAGCCCGGCCAGGTAGCGCAGCGGGGTCAGCGCCGGACCGTGCGGCGCACGCCGTCGTGCCCGGCGCAGGCGTCGCGCCGCCCGCCGGTGAGGCTGACCGAGCCGTCGCCGCACTGCACCAGGTGGCCCCGGCCGGCCCAGAACTCGGGTACGCAGTCGAACCAGTCGCAGACCTCGACGGCCGGCCTGCGGATGCGCTCGCCGCCGCAGAAGTCGTACCCCATCGGGTTGGCCGGGGCGCCGCAGAGCCGCTCGCGGGCGGGCGTCGGCGTGGGCGCGGTGGTGCCACGTCGCGGCTTCGACGCGGCGGGCGGCACCTTCGCCTGCGCGGCCGGGAGGGCGACCGGCGGGGCGACGAAGGTCGGCGCGGGAGTCGCGGCGACGGCGACCTCCGAGCCGGTCGGGTCGGCGGGATCGGTGTCCAGCAGGGCGGCGGGCACCAGCAGGGCGATGCCGGCGGCGACGGCCACGGTGCGCCGGCCGCCGGGCACGAACGCGAAGGGCTGGGCCTGCGCCGGGGTCGCGATCTGCGGCCGGAACGGCTTGAGCTGCGCGTGCTCGGCGATCGCCTCGTCGAGCTGGTCGAGCACCGCGCCGCGCTGCTCGATGGCGTCGGCGAAGGCCAGGGTCAGCTTGAACCGGAAGTCGGCGGCGACGTCGGCCGGGAGCATGAGGCCGGAGGTGCGCCGCCGGTCCAGCACCTGCATGAGGGTGACCGGCGCGTGCGGGTCGTGGGCCAGGCCGGTCATCCTCCCGTACGCCCAGTCGCGCCGACCGCGACCGCCGAGCAGCACCAGCCGGCGGTTGGTGATCACCGCCATGCCGGCGTCGGCGACCCGGACACCGTCCGGCCTGCGGGGCCGCGGCGGCGCGGCCGCCGGGGCGACCGTCAGGTCGGGCGCGGGCAGCACGGTGGTGTGTCGTACCTCCACCAGCTGCGCGGCCGGCAGCACCCAGAACACCACCTCGTCGGGCGCGAGCTCCAGCGCCAGGCCGGCGCCCGCCGCGGCCGAGCCCTGGAACTCCTCGGCGAGGGTACGCAGGCGGCGCAGTTCGTCGTCGCGTCGTCGCCATGCCTTGTCGGCGCTGCGGAACTCCCGCCGCCGCCGTTCGTTCTGCCGGTGCACCCACCGGTACCGCCATGTGGAACCCGTCGAATCAGTCCTTGCCACGCCGACTCCTTCGCCGCGCAGGCCACCAACCGGGGTGTCACAGCTTTCAACGGTGACAACGGCCGACGGGGACACGCCGCAACGGGCAAAATGGCCGAACGACGGGCGAAAACGGGCGATAGGTGGATTTCGTCGGGCCGCGGTCAGTGCCGGGGGCGGCCCTCCCCCACCCGGTAGGTGCGCAGGTTCGGGTCGGCCTTGATCTGCGCCTCCGTGTATTTGATGGTGTCCCAGCCCTTGCCCGAGTAGAGCCGGGTCTGGTCGCCGTACCAGGGCGAGTTCGGGTTGCTCGACTGCGAGTAGGTGAGGATCTGCCGCCCCGAGGGGCCGTTGCGGCCCAACTCGACGGCCATCACGAAGGACGAGCCGTGCACCACCTTCGGGTAGCCGACGCCCGGCGCCAACGGACCGATGATCATGTTGAACACGCCGGCCTCGGCGCGTCCGCCGTGGATCGGGATGCGCCGGTCGCCGCGCGGCTCGGTCTGGATGTCGCCCAGGCGCGCGTCGAGGGGGATGCCGGCGAGCTTGCGGACGGCGTCGGCGAGCGCGGTGAGCACGCGCGGGTCGGCGGTGTTGAGCCGGCTCGGGGTGCGCACCGGGTCGGCGGCGTCGAACGCGTCGGCGAACCGGATGCCGCCCGACAGGGCGAACTCGGTGAACAGGTGCGCGCCGCGGCTGTCCAGGTCGACCCGCAGGTCCCAGCCCTTCAACGCCGCGCAGGCCCCCCGCAGGTCGACAGTGGTCCCGTCGGAGGCGGTCGCGGTGGGCTGCGCGGCGCAGAGTGCCACCAGGTCGTCGCGCAGCAGTTCGCCGCCGTACGCGCGGTTGCCGAAGACCGTCTGCCAGAGCCGGGACGTGGTGTAGCCCCGCCCGGGCAGCCCGTCGGTGCCGGCGAGCCGCTCCCGCACCTGCTCCACGCCGAGGCGGGTACGCAGGCTGCGCTCGGTGCGCTCGTTGCCGACGATCCGCGGGAAGCCCTCCAGCGGCGCCTCCGGGTTGGCCAGCCAGTGGCTGTCGTTGGAGTTGGTCACGTAGTCGGCACGGAACCGGATCGGCAGGTTGGCCGGGCCGAGGATGCCGGGCACCGCCGCGTCGCGGTCGCGGCCCAGCGCGCAGGCCGACCGGGAGCCGTCGAGGACGGCCTGGCCGCTGCTGGCGTAGAGCGGCTGGAACGGCGCGGGGATGCAGGCGGCGGCCAGCTCGTCGGTGACCCTGGGCACCACCGAGTGGTCGGCGTAGAGCGCCTCGCCACGGGCGTCGGCGGCGATGACGTTCACCCAGGGCAGGAACTGGTGCCGGTCGAGGACCTGCTTCAGCTCGCGGACCGTCTTCGCCCGGCCCATCTCGAGCCAGCCGTCGAAGGCCCGGTTGTTCGTCGCGTTGACGTCGGTGATCGCGTACGCGGCGGTGGTGGTCCAGTCGAAGGTGCCGGGGACGACGACCACCGGACCGAAGTGGGTGTCGTGGAAGGTGCGGCTGACCGGCACGGTGCCGCCACCCGGGGCGGGCACCTGGACGGTGACCGTGCGGGTGGTCATCTTCCGGGCCCGGCCGTCCACGTAGTACGACGTCGGGTCGCCGGGGACCAGCGCGAGCCGGTGCCAGACGAAGCGGCGGGCGGTGGAGACGGTGTGGCTCCAGGCGAGGGTGCGGTTGTGCCCGATCTCGATGATCGGGTCGCCGATGAGCGCCGCGCCCTCCACGTCGTAGCGGCCCGGGACCTTCAGGTGCATCCGGTAGAAGCGTTCCGCCCCCTCCCACGGGAAGTGCGGGTTGGCCAGCACCATCCCGCCGCCGTGCGTGGTGGCCCGCGCGCCCAGCCCGTACGCGTTGCTGCCGACGCCGGCGGGCGCGCCGTCGCGGGCGGCGACGACCGCCGCGGCGCCCGGCGCGTCGAGGGCGGCGGCCGGGCCGGTGGCCGTGGGCGGGGCGGCGGCGACGATCCCGTCGAGCACCGCCCGCGAGCCGGCCCGCACCATGCTGGCCCAGCTCGCGCGCCACATGTCCAGCTCGGTCAGCGGACGTACCCACGGCTTGCCCCGGCAGGCCGGGTCGGTGAGGTTCGCCGCGCCGGTGCGGCGCAGATAGCTGTTGTAGCCGGCGACGAAGCCGCGGATCTGGTCACGGACCTCGTCGGACGGGGAGTGCACGCCGTCGCGGGGCCCCTGTAGCAGCCGCTCGGCGGTGCGGTCGTCGATCGCCTTGCGGTGGAAGAGGTCGCTGCGGACGTTCGCGTCCGTGGGGCTCGCCGCTCCGAAGTAGCGGGACCGCTCGGCGTTGACCGTGACGACCTTCTCCGCGATGACGCAGATGTTGTCCTCGGCCTGGACGTGGCCGACGCCGAAGCCGAGGCTGGCGAAGGTGCGGGCGGTGATGTGCGGGACGCCGTACGACGCCCGGCGGATCTCCGCCGAGTAGCCGCCGTCATGGTGCCGCGCGGCGGCCGGCGGTACGCCGGCGACCGCTGTGGTGGCGACCGTGGCGAGGGCGGTGACCAGTGCGCAGAGCGGCCTTGGCCTCATCGGGACTTCCTCCCGTCCGGTGGACGTGTGAGAAGTTCACACGACCGGCATTCTCGCCGGGCGCGGGCGTGCCGAGGAAGACCCGACCGGGAAACCGGGTTGTTCCCCCTACGGACCACCCGGGTGCTGGGTAACGTCGGCGGCAGCCAGGGCCGACGAGGGGGTGGGACCGGTGGGCGACCCGCTCCGCCCGGTGGTGATCGGCGTCGACATCGGCACCACCAGCACCAAGGCGGTCGCGTACGACCTGGACGGCGCCCAGCTCGCCCACCACTCGGTCGGCTACCCCCTCGACGAACCCTTCCCCGGCTACGCGGAGCAGGACGCGCGGCACATCCACGCGGCGGTGCTGGAGTCGGTGCGCGCGGTCGTGGCGGAGCTGGACCG
This sequence comes from Micromonospora sp. AMSO12t, assembly GCF_008806585.1. Lineage (NCBI taxonomy): Bacteria > Bacillati > Actinomycetota > Actinomycetes > Micromonosporales > Micromonosporaceae > Micromonospora > Micromonospora sp. AMSO12t. The sequence goes on along the minus strand of NZ_WAAS01000063.1, from coordinate 8,235 downwards.
GCCGATCGCCGGGCTCTCCTTCGGCACGGCGATGCACAGCCTGATCGGCCTGGACGCGGACGGCCGCCCGCTCACCCCGTCGCTCACCTGGGCCGACTCGCGGGCCAGCCGGCAGGCCGAGCGGCTGCGCGCGGTCCCGTCCGGGCTGGCGCTGCACCGCCGCACCGGCACCCCGGTGCATCCGATGGCGCCGCTGCCCAAGCTGCTCTGGTTCGCCGAGCAGGAGCCGGTGCTGTTCGGGCGGGCGGCGTACTGGGTGGGCATCAAGGACTGGGTGCTGCTGCGGCTGTGCGACGCGCTGGTGACCGACCACTCGGTCGCCTCCGCCACCGGGCTGATGGACATGCACCAGCTCTCCTGGGACGAGGAGGCACTCGGCGTCGCCGGGATCACCGCGGAGCAGTTGCCGGAGCTGGTCCCCACCACCACCGTGCTGCCCGGCCTCACCGCCGAGGCCGCCGCGGCGACCGGGCTGCCCCGGGACACGAAGGTGGTCGTCGGCGCCGGGGACGGCCCGCTGGCCAACCTCGGGCTCGGCGCGGTCGCCCCGGGCGTGATGGCCTGCACGATCGGCACCAGCGGCGCGATGCGGGTGATGGTGGAGCGCCCCGGCGTCGACCCGCTCGGCGGGGTGTTCTGCTATGCGCTGACCGAACAACGCTGGGTGGTCGGCGGGGCGATCAACAACGGCGGCGTCGTGCTGGAGTGGACCGGCGACGCGCTCGCCCCGGAGCTGGGCGAGGACGCCGAGGAGGAGCTGCTGGCGCAGGCCGCGCTGGCACCGGTCGGCTCCGGCGGTCTGATCATGCTGCCGTACCTGCTCAGCGAGCGCGCCCCGCACTGGAGCGCGCTGCCGCGCGGCGCGTACGTGGGGCTGACCCACGGGCACCGCCGGGCGCACCTGGTGCGGGCCGCGCTGGAGGGCGTCTGCCAGCAGTTGGCGCTGGTGCTGGCCTCGGTGCGGGCCGCCGGCAACGAGGTCCGGGAGATTCGCGCCAGCGGCGGCTTCGCGCGCAGCGCGCTGTGGCGGCAGATGCTGGCCGACGTGCTCGGCATGCCGGTGCACTTCCCCGCCACGCGGGAGGGCTCCGGCTTCGGCGCGGCGCTGCTCGGCATGGAGGCGCTGGGGCTGATCCCCTCCATCGAGGTCGCCGCCCACCTGGTGCGCATCGAGGAGACGGCACGCCCGGATCCGGCCGCCGCCGCCACCTACGCCGCCCTGCTGCCGCTCTTCGCCGGGCTCTACGACGCGCTGGTTCCCACGTTCACCTCGCTGCGCCGCCTCGCCCCGGGCCTGACCCCGCCACCGGCACCGGCACCGGCGCCACCGACGCGGTAGGGCGCCGCCCCGGACGGGTGACGCCGCCGGGGGCGCCGACACCGGCCCGGGCGTCGCCGGCACCGGTGACCCCGGGGCCCACCGGCCGCCGTGCCACCCGGCGGCCCCGTCAGGGAGCCTCGACCCCGGAGATCAGGTAGCGGTGCACCTCCGCGCCGCGGATCGCCACCTCCTGCTCCGTCGAGGGGCCGGAGCCCCGGAAGTCGAGCAGTTGCTCCTCGGACTCCCAGCGCTCGTAGACGTTGATCCGCCCCGGCTCGACCAGGTCCGCGCCGATCGCGAAGTCGACGCAGCCCGGCGCGGACCGCGCCTGCCGGACGACCTCCACGCAGTCGGCCAGGTAGGCGTCCCGCTGGTCCGGGTCGACGTAGAGACTGCCGGCGACGATGAACACTGCTGACCTCCGGGTACGGCCGCGCGTCAGGCGCGGGTGATGGCGTTGGCGTGGATGGCCTCACCCAGGTACGCGGCCATCCCCGGCCTGATCGTCTCGAAGTACGCGGTGAACCGCTCGTCCGACACGTACATGTCGGCCAGACAGGTGTGCAGCTCGAGCGGGCAGTCGTAGAACCAGCGGCTGATGAGCTGCCGGTGCTCCTCGGCCAGGTCCATGGCCGCCGGCCCGTTCGCGGGCGCCCCGGATGCCATCACCTCGACGAACCGCCGCGCCCAGTCCTCGTTCTCGGCCTTGTTCCGCAGCCAGTCGTCCTTGGTGTAGCGGGCGACCCGCTCGTTCGACTGGCGGTACGCGTCGGTGTCGCCCCAGCGCTGCTCGACCTCCTCGGTGTGCGCGTCCGGGTCGAAGTCGCCGAAGACCTCGAACCGCTCCTGCGGGGTCAGTGGAATGTTCAACTTGCTCGCCTCCATCGCGAACTCGATCGCCGCGACCATCTCCTGGAGCTTCCTGATCCGTACGGACAGCAGCTCGTGCTGGCGACGCAGGTGCGCCGCCCGGTCACTCGCCGGGTCGTCGAGGATCGCGGCGATCTCCTCCAGCGGGAACCCCAGCTCCCGGTAGTAGCGGATGTGCTGCAACCGGTCCAGGTCGGCGTCGTCGTAGCGCCGGTAGCCGGTGCTGCTGCGGTCACTGGGCGAGAGCAGCCCGATCCCGTCGTAGTGGTGCAGCGTCCGCACGGTCACGCCGGCCGCCTTCGCGACCTGTCCCACCGTGTAGGCCATGGTTCCCTCCCTTCCGCCACCGAGGCTCCCGCCTGCCGTTACGTGAGGGTCAAGCCCGATCCATTCTGCGCCCCGCCGGCCGGCGCATCCGCCGTCCCGGCCCGGGTCGGGGCGGTTCGCCGGGCGTCGCCGGCCGGAGACGACGGTGCGGGCCGCCCGAGGATCGGGCGGCCCGCACGGTCACTGCGGTAGGGCGGTCAGGCGGTCACCAGCGGCGGCCGTCCGGCCAGGCGTCGTACGGGCGGGCCGACAGGATCGGGTCCCAGCCCGTGTTGTTCCGGGCGTCGGGCAGGTGGATCTTGATGTCCGCCCCGCTGCCGTCGAACGGGCTGGCGTCCAGGTGGGCGACGACCAGACCGGAGTCGAACCGCTTGTAGTAGAGGCCGCCGCCGGGGCTGAAGAGCGACGTGGTGTCGCCCCACCCGGTCGCGGCGAGCTCCGCGACGGTCCACACGCCAGCGGCGTCGATGACGTACGCCAGCAGCTTGCCGGTGCTGGTCGTACCGAGGATCCGGCCGGGACCGGGGGCGGCCAGCGAGGTCAGCGTGAAGTTGCCGGTGATCGCCTTCGCGTTGGTGATGTCGGCGTAGGCCGGCTTCGGCTTGGTCACCGTGTATCGGCGCAGCGCCGAGCCGGCGTTGATGCCGAAGAGCGAGCCGTTGCCGTCGTAGGCCAGCCGGTCCTGCGTCCATCCGGTGTCGGCAAGCTTCGTCGTGGTGAAGGTCAGCGGGTCGGTGCCGGTGACGTCCACCCGGTGGAGCTGCCCTCCCGTGCTGGTCACCAGCAGGGTGTCGGCGTTGAGGGTGGCCATCGCCTTCGGGGTGAAGCCGAGCGGCGCCGCGGCGACCACTTTTTGCTTGGCGCCGGTCACCGGATCGACAGTCGTGTGGGACAGCCGCCCTTCCGGCCCCGTGCCGAAGACCGACACGACACCCGTCCACGGCCGCGCGGAGAGCAGCTGGTGGCGGAACCAGACGCCGCTCACCGGCTCCTCGCCGATCAGCGTGATGTCGTCACCCCGGCCGTCGAACGGGTTGGCGTCGCGGTAGCGCTTGAGACCGTCGGTGGGATTGATGGTGAGATAGAGGCCCCCACCCGGCGAGACCAGCTCCCTGGGCCGGTCCCAGCCGGTCTGGTGGAGATCGGACCGGGACCAGGAATTGGCCCCATTGATCTTGTAGGAGATCAGGGGACCGGCACTGGTGGTGCCGAGGATCCGACCGGGGCCGGGCGAGGCGAGCGTCTGCAGACCGAAGCCGCTGCTGATCGTGGTGGGGGCCGTGAAGTCGGCCGCCGCCGGCTTGGCGCTGGTCACCGTGAAGCGACGCAGGGAGCCCGAGAGGATGCCGTACAGCGAGCCGTGTCCGTCGTAGACCAACTCGTCGAAGGCCCAGTCGGCGGACGCGATCTTCGTGATGGTGTAGGTCAGTGTGACCGTGTTCGCCACATCCACCCGGTGCAGCTCGCCGGCCCCGTTGGTCAGCAGGATGGTGTCCGCGTTGAGTGTGGCCATCGACTTGGGAGCGAAGGGCAGGAGCGCGGCCGCGGTGCGGGTCTGCAGGCCGCCGGTGGCGGAGTCGACGGCGTGGGCGACGAGCCGCCTCTGCACGGTGGCGTCCGGCATGAGCTGATTCGTGACGCCGAAGAGGTGGACGTCGGTGGTCTGCCAGCGGATCCACCAACCGAGGTCGTCGACCCGGGTGGCGGTGGCGCCGTCGCGGGTCTCGGTCTCGGCCAGGCAGCCCTTCTGCCACGAGGTGCTGACGACCGCGACCAGCTCGGCGGACCCGTCGCGGAACGCCGGGCCGCCCGCGTCGCCCTTGCAGAGCGTCGCGCCGGCCGACGCGCCGAGCAGGCCGACCGACGTGGCGTCGACGTCCTGCACCGTGAACGAGCCCTGGTGCAGGCGATCCGGCACCCATTCGGTGGCCGTCCGGCCGTAGCCGGTGACCTTGAGCGTCTCGGCGGCCGACGGCGGCGTGCTGGCGAGCGCGACCGGCGGCACGTCGGTGACCGGGGCGGCGAGGCGGACCAGGGCGACGTTGCGGTCGGGGTGCGGTGCGACCGCCGCCACCGAGCGCTGGTGGCCGGCGGTGCCGGTGAGGTCCGCGCGGCCGACCAGCACCGTGGTCGGCCGGCTGGGCGGGCCGGCGGCGACCGGCGCACTGCCCTCGGCCAGGCAACTCTTCGTCGTCACGACCCAGTTCTTGTCGACGAGCGCACCCGAGCAGGCGCGGAGATCGCCGAAGGTGACCTTGGCGCTGAACCGGTAGGTGCCGTCCGGGACCGGCTGGGCACCCGTGACGGCCTGGGCGGAAGCGCCGCCCAGCAGGCCTGCTGTGACCGTGGCGGCGAACAGGGCGGCACCCCATCGACGCGTTCGGTGAACTGACAATGCATCCCCCGTGATTGGTGAACCGTTGCGATCCGACCAGGGTCGGTTCGATCTCGGTGGATGCTATCGAGGCTGCCACGGCGGGGATGCCCCTGCGCGCATAGGCGTTCGAGACGGGACAAGAGGGCCGTCGGGTGCGGGTCGGTCAGTGCCCCTCCGACGCGGGATCGTCGTCCGCGTCCCCGGCCCCGTCGCTGGCGGCGGCCGGCGGACCACCGTGCGTCCACGGTGTCTCCTCGACCGCCGGGAACGCCCCCGCCGGCATGAACGCGTCCGACAGGGTGGTGTAGCAGAGCCGCTCCCCCACCTCGGGCACGCTGCCCGGCGGCGCGGTCAGCCCCCGGCCCATCCCGCCGGAGAGCTCCAGCACCACCTCGGTCTTGCCGTCCGCCGCCGGGGTCACGAAGACCACCCGGGCCTTCTGCGCCGGCCGGGCCGGCGAGTAGAGCGTCGCGCCGATCGGCACCGCCACCGGCTCGGTGGTGACCAGCTGGATCCGGGGGCGCAGCACCGGCCGCTTCCCGGTGTCGTCCACCCGCTTCGGGTCCGCCAGGGTCACCTCGCCGACGAACGCCTCCCCGGTCAGCCGGTGTTCGGCCATCACCAGCGGGTCGTCGTAGGCGCGCTGCACCGCGTAGGAGGTCAGGGCCCGTTCCAGCCGGTGCAGCCGCTGGGCGGCGGAGACCGCCCCGTCCCGGCGGGGTTGCGGCGCGCCGCCCGCGTCGACGTGCTCGGCGTAGCCGGTGAAGGCGTCCTTGTCGCCGTCCCACCGGCCGGCCACCCGGGCGCCCGGGGGCAGGCCGCGCAGCAACCCCACGCCGCGCCACATCAGCTCCCAGGTGGGCGCGAGCTGGTCGCGCAGCAGCCGTTCCAGCTCCGCGTACGCCCCGGCGCGCGCGACCGGGTCGTCCTCGGCGGCGGCGTACGCGGCGATGGCCGGGGCGAGCGACCGGTTGTCGAAGTCCGGGTCGGTGGCCGGGCCGGCGGGCGGGCAGGTCGCCGGGTCCTCGGCCCGGGCCGCCGCCTCGGCGCCGGTGAGCCCGGCGGGCGGGTCGATCCAGCCGAGCAGCGCCGGCAGGTGCAGGTCCTCCACCACGCTCTGCCCGGTGGCCCAGTGCAGGGCCAGCGCGTCGGTCATCGCCAGCAGCGCCGACGAACCGGGATGCTCGGCCCGCTCGGCGAAGAAGGTCAGCCAGCGCCCGAGCACCGGCACCGACGGGTGCACCGGATAGTCCCCGTCGGGCCGGCGGAAGCGGGTGGAGCGGCCGAACAGCCGCAGGAAGGTGATCCCGGCGGGGTTCGGCACCAGCAGCTGCGGGGCGTCGACGTGGCGGTACCGCACGTCCCTGCCCCGGTCGACCGGCACCGCCTCGGAGACGCCCCGGAACCCGTCCAGGTAGGGCAGCACGATCCCGGCCAGCTCGGCGGCGAACGCGAACCGCTGGTCACGGTTGCGGGGCTGCGGCACGATCAGCAGCCGCGCCGCGTCCGGGGCGTCGCCGACCAGCGCCGCCAGTGGCGCGTTGGCCTCGCCGGCCATCGCCAGCGGCACCAGCACCAGCGGCCGCGCGGACAGGTGCAGGTGCCGGACGGTGGCCACCGGCTGGGCCACCCCGGCGGCGAGCGCCTGGGCCCTGGCGAACGCGCGGAGCGTACTCACGCGGGCCCACCCCGCCCGGTGCTCGGGACGGCCGGGCGGGAGTCGCGGGGCGTACTCATGCGGGGGTCCCGGTGAGGGCGTCGGCGCGCAACCGGGCGGCGGCCCGCAGCAGCGCGGCGGCCTGCTCCTGCCCGGGCTCCGGGGCGCGCTCGCCGGCGGCCAGCGCCAGCACCTCGTCGACCTCCGCGACCCCGCCGAGCGCCTCCCGGACCGGCCGGCCCAGCGCCCCGGTGTGTCCGCGCGCCTCGTGCCGGCAGAAGTACGCCAGCTCGCAGGCCGCCAGGCAGTCGGGCGCGTAGCGGGCCTCCACCTGCGACAACGCGGCGAGCAGGGCCGCCGGCTCGACCGTCAGGTCGGCGGTGAAGTCCTCGGGCACGGCGGCCAGCAGCGCGTCGACCCGGGCCATCCGGTCGAGCTGGCGGCGCAGCACCAGCAGCTGCTTGCGCACGTCGACCAGGCTGGCCACCGGCTGGAGGGCGAAGTTGCGCGGGCAGACCAGCACCGCGTCGTGCGACACCAGCTCCGGGTCGTGCCCGGCGGCGGCGAGCAGCTCGCGCAGGGCCAGCACGTAGACGGCGGACTGGATCGCGGCGGCGGACACCTTGGCCGGGTCGGCCTGGCCGTCGACCACCGGGAACGACTTGATCTCGACGACGTGGAACCGGCCGGCGAGCCGGGCGGCGACCAGGTCCGGCTCCAGGTGTACCCGGCGGCCGGCGACCTCCAAGCCGAGCAGCGGGTGGTCGAACAGTGCGGCGGTGTCGTCCGTCCCGCCGGGGGTGGCGCCGGTCAGCAGCGCGGCGGAGCGGCGGTGCCGGGCGGCCGTGTCGTCCTCGACGCCGTCGCCGAGGTCCGTCCAGCTCGCCGCCGCCGGCACCGGTACGCCCAGCCGCTCGGCGACCAGCCGCAGCAGCTCGGCCCCGCCGTCGGCCTTGACCTGCGCCTCGAACGCGTTGCCCCGGGTGATGGCGAACCGGGACTGCCCGAACCGGGCAGGAAAGCCGATCCGCTCGGCCAGCTTCGGCTTGTCCACCCCCGCGCCGTCCAGCACGGCCCGCCGGGTGCAGCCCGGGTTGCCGGTCAGGGCGGCGATGGTGCGCGCGTTGTGCCGCCTCGGTGGCACGCCGCCGCGGATCGCGGCCAGTCGTTCCTCGGTGCTCGTCACGATCCGCCACGATAGGCGGTCGCCGCCGCCCGCGCCCGGCGCCGCCCCGGCCGGTGGCAGCCGCCGCAGCCGTCAACCCGGGGCCGGGCCGCGCGGGACCTGCTCAGAGCAGGGTGGTGAACGGCCCCAGGAAACCGCAGCAGATCAGCCCGAAGGCGCCCAACATGACCAGCGCGATGCTGTAGTTCGACCAGAGCCCGAACTTCGTCACGTCGGTGCCGTACCCGTCGTAGGCGCGGTTGCGCCAGCCGCCGAAGCGGAACGACAGATGGTAGGCCGCGCCGGGATGGGCGACCAGCGTGGTGGTGATCAGCGGCAGGCCCATGAAATCGGTGTACCGCACGTCGAGTGACCCGGGAGGAATCACCACGTACCAGGTGCCCTCGCCGGGGATCGGCACCGCCTGGCCGTTGACCTTGAACTTGCTCGTGGCGGGGGCGGGCACGATGTACGGGCCACGGTTCACCGTGACGGCGAGCACCGCGTAGCCGGGCGGG
>NZ_WAAS01000062.1:0-30473 GCF_008806585.1 Micromonospora sp. AMSO12t | reverse complement strand
CGGGGCCGGCCTGGAGGTCGAGGCCGGGCTGGGGGTCGGGGTCGGGCTGGAGGGCGGCGGTGAACTGCGACCGGTACAGGCGGTGGTACGCGCCCCGCGCGGCGAGCAGTTCCTCGTGCGTGCCCTGCTCCACGATCCGGCCGTCCTCCATCATCAGGATCAGGTCGGCGTCGCGGATGGTGGAGAGCCGGTGCGCGATGACGAAGCTCGTCCGGTCCGACCGCAGCGCGGCCATCGCCCGCTGGAGCAGCACCTCGGTGCGGGTGTCCACCGAGCTGGTCGCCTCGTCCAGGATCAGCAGCGACGGCTCGGCGAGGAAGGCCCGGGCGATCGTGATGAGCTGCTTCTCGCCGGCGCTGACGTTGCTGCCCTCCTCGTCGATCACCGTGTCGTAGCCGTCGGGCAGGCTGCGCACGAACCGGTCCACGAACGTGGCCCGGGCCGCGGCCAGGATCTCCTCCTCGCTCGCCCCGGGGCGGCCGTACGCGATGTTGTCGCGGATGGTGCCCCCGAAGAGCCAGGTCTCCTGGAGCACCATGCCGATCCGGCCGCGCAGGTCGTCGCGGCGCATCGTGGTCACGTCCACCCCGTCGAGCGTGATCCGGCCGGCGTCCAGCTCGTAGAAGCGCATGACCAGGTTGACCAGCGTGGTCTTGCCGGCCCCGGTCGGCCCCACGATGGCGACCGTGTGGCCGGGCTCGGCGACCAGGGAGAGATCCTCGATCAGCGGCTTGTCGGGGGCGTACCGGAAGGAGACGTTCGCGAACTCGACCCGGCCGTGCGGGTCGCGTACCCGGGCCGGCTCGGCCGGGTCGGGGCTCTGCTCCTCGGCGTCGAGCACGGCGAAGACCCGTTCGGCGGAGGCCACCCCGGACTGGAGCAGGTTCGCCATCGAAGCGACCTGGGTGAGCGGCTGGGTGAACTGCCGCGAGTACTGGATGAACGCCTGCACGTCGCCGAGGCTCATCGACCCCGACGCCACCCGCAGGCCACCGACCACGGCGATCGCCACGTAGCTGAGGTTCCCGACGAACATCATCGCCGGCATGATGATGCCGCTGATGAACTGGGCGCCGAAGCTAGCCCGGAACAGCTCGTCGTTCTTGGCGGTGAAGGCGGCCTCCACCTCGCGCTGCCGGCCGAAGACCTTCACCAGCTCGTGGCCGGTGAACGCCTCCTCGATCTGGCCGTTCAGCTCGCCGGTGTGCTCCCACTGGGCGATGAACTGCCGCTGCGACCGCTTGGCGATGGCGGTGGTGACGACCACCGAGACCGGGACCGCGACCAGGGCCACCAGGGCCAGCAGCGGCGAGATCCAGAACATCATGGCGAGCACGCCGACGACGGTGAGCAGCGAGGTGAGCAGCTGGCTCAGCGTCTGCTGGAGGCTCGTCGAGATGTTGTCGATGTCGTTGGTGACCCGGCTGAGCAGCTCGCCCCTGGGCTGCCGGTCGAAGTAGGGCAGCGGCAGCCGGTTCAGCTTCTCCTCCACCTCGGCGCGCAGCCGCAGCACGGTGCGCTGCACCACCCCGTTGAGCAGCCAGCCCTGCCACCACATCAGCAGGCTGGCCACCAGGTAGAGCCCGAGTGCCAGCAGCAGCACCCGCGCCAGCGCGGTGAAGTCGATGCCCTCGCCGGGCACCACGTCCATCCGGGCGAGCATGTCGGCGAAGTTGTCGTTGCCGGCCGCCCGCGCGGCGGCCACCGCCTGGTCGGCGGTGGTGCCCGCCGGCAGCTGCCGGCCGATCACCCCGGTGAAGATCAGGTCGGTGGCCCAGCCGAGCACCTTCGGCCCGACCACGCTGAGGCCGACGCTGAGCACGGCCAGCGCGATCACGGCGACGAGCTGGAGGCGCTGCGGGCGCAGCCGGCCCAGCAGCCGCCGGGCCGAGGGCCCGAAGTTCATCGACCGCTCGGCGGGCATCCCGACGCCCGCGTGCGGACCGCCGCGCTGCCCGCCGGGCGGCAGCCGCTTCGGCGTCGCGGCGTCGGCGGCCGGCTTCTGCTGCGGTACGGCGCTCGCGCCCGCGCTGCTGTGCCTGACGGTTGGCTCGCTCCGCTCGCTCACGCGACCACCTCCGTGGTGTTCTGCGACGCCACGATCTCGGCGTACGTCGGGCAGGTGAGTAGTAGCTCGTCGTGTCGGCCGATCCCGACCACGCCCCCGTTCTCGAGCACGACGATCTGGTCGGCGCCGACGATGGTGCTGACCCGCTGCGCCACGATCACCACGGCGGCGTCCGCGGTGACGGGGCGCAGCGCCGCCCGCAGCCGCGCGTCCGTGCCGAGGTCGAGCGCGGAGAACGAGTCGTCGAAGAGGTAGATCTCCGGCCGTCGGACCAGGGCGCGCGCGATGGCCAGCCGCTGCCGTTGCCCGCCCGAGACGTTCGTGCCGCCCTGCGCGATCGGCGCCGCCAGCCCCTCGGGCATGGCCTCGACGAAGTCCCGCGCCTGGGCGATCTCCAGCGCCCCCCAGAGTTCCGCGTCGGTCGCGTCCGGGTTGCCGTAGCGCAGGTTGCTCGCCACGGTCCCGGTGAAAAGGTACGGCCGCTGCGGCACCAGCCCGATGCGGCGCCACAGCTCGTCCGGCGCCAGCTCCCGCACGTCGACGCCGTCGACCAGCACCGCGCCGGCGGTCGTGTCGACCAGCCGGGGTACGAGCGACAGCAGGGTGGTCTTGCCCGCGCCGGTGCTGCCGATGACCGCCGTCGTCGTCCCCGGCGTCACCCGGAACGACACGTCGCGCAGCACCGGCTCGGCCGCCCCCGGGTACTGGAACGCGACGTCGCGCAGTTCCAGCTCGCCGTGGCTCGTCACCTCGGTCACGGGGCGGGCGGCGGGCACCACGGAGGAGTCGGTGTCGAGCACCTCGACGATCCGTTCGGCGCAGACCGCCGCCCGCGGCACCATCATCAGCATGAAGGTGGCCATCATGACGGCCATCAGGATCTGCATCAGGTACTGGAGGAAGGCGGTGAGGGCGCCGACCTGGATCGCCCCGGCGTCCACCCGCTCGGCGCCGAACCAGAGCACCGCGACGCTGGAGACGTTGAGCACCAGCATCACCACCGGGAAGATCAACGCCATCAGGCGGCCGATCCGCAGGGCGGTCGCGGTGAGGTCGGCGTTCGCCGTGGCGAAGCGGTCCGTCTCGTACGGCTCCCGGACGAACGCCCGCACCACCCGGATGCCGGTGATCTGCTCGCGCAGCACCCGGTTGACCGTGTCGATGCGGGTCTGCATGAGCCGGAAGCCCGGCACCATCCGCCGGATGATCAGCCACAGGGCGACGGCCAGCACGGGCACGCTGACGAGCATCAGCCAGGAGAGCCCGACGTCCTCGCGCAGCGCCATCACCACGCCGCCGACGCTCATGATGGGCACGGCGACGAGCATCGTGCAGCTCATCAGCACGAGCATCTGCACCTGCTGCACGTCGTTGGTGTTGCGGGTGATCAGCGAGGGCGCGCCGAACCGGGCGACCTCGCGGGCGGAGAAGCGATTGACGTGCCCGAAGATCGACGACCGGACGTCCCGGCCGAAGGCCATCGCCGTGCGCGCGCCGAGGTAGACGGCCGCGACCGAGCAGACGATCTGGATGAGGCTGACCGCGAGCATCCAGCCGCCGGTGCGCATGATGTAGCCGGTGTCGCCCCGGGCCACGCCCAGGTCGATGATGTCGGCGTTGAGGCTGGGCAGGTAGAGCGACGCCATGGTGCCGACGAACTGGAGCAGCACCACGGCGGCCAGCGGCCGGTGGTACGGGCGAAGGTGCGTACGCAGCAGCCGGGTCAGCATGCCGGGCTCCCTTCCGGGGTGCCGTGGTCGCCGTTGCCGATGACCTCGAGGAGGAACTCGCGGATCACCGCCGCCTTCGCCGGGTCGGCGTCGACCGAGGTCAGCGGCTGCCCGGAGCGGATCATGGCGGTCAGCGCGTCGATCCGGGCGCGGCCGGCCGGGGTGATCGCGATCTTGACGCTGCGCCGGTCGGCCTCGTCGCGCTGCCGCTCGACGAGGCCGTCACGTTCGAGGGTGTCGACGATGCCGGTCAGGGTGGCCGGCCGGACGAAACAGTGCTCGGCGACCGCGCGGTGCGCCAGTTCGCCGTGCTCGGCGAGAGTCATCAGAGCGACCATCCCGGCCTGGGTGAGGCCGTGCGCCTCGGCCAGGTAACGATTCCACCGCTGTCCGGTGACGTGCCCGGCGACCACGAGCAGTCGCGCTATCGGCACGTCCCGCAGCGTCAACAGTTCCATGGACGGCAGATTAGCGCCCTGAACGTCAGGCCCCAAACGAAATAGCGACGGCCACTCCGACGAAGAGGATCTGCTCCGCCGTACGCGGGCCGAGGGGGGTCGCCGGGCGGCCGGCCAGGGTCAGCCCGCGCCGCACCGCCGAGACGTTCGCCGGGAACATGGCCAGCATCAGCAGGGCCAGCCCGGCTGCGGTCCAGCGGGCGGTCGCCGGCACCAGCAGCCCGACCGCGCCCACCAGCTCCAGCACGCCGGTGACGGTGACCAGCAGGTCGGGCCGGGGCAGGCGCGGCGGCACCATCGCGATCATGTCGGCCCGGTAGGCGGGGGCGAAGTGCGCGACACCGGTCACCACGAACATCAGCGCCAGGCCCACCCGCAGCGCCGGATGCCAGCCGTCGAGGGCGGCCACGCCGGCCAGCCCGGCCAGCCGGGCGAGCGCGGTGCCGGCCACGAGTGCGATCAACGGAGCCATCGGTACCTCCTCGGTAGCAACTTGTCGCCGACAAGATTGCCGTCGGAGGTGGCATCTTGTCAATGGCAAGATATGATGGCGGCATGACCGGAACGCGCGGCTACCACCACGGCGACCTGCGTCGCGCCCTGCTCGCGGCGGCGGTGCAGGTGATCGAGGAGTCGGGCCCGGCGGCGCTGAGCCTGCGCGACCTGGCCCGCCGGGCGGGCGTCTCGCACGCCGCCCCGGCCCACCACTTCGGCGACAAGGCCGGGCTGCTCACCGCCCTCGCCACCGAGGGCTTCCACCTGCTGGCCGAGGCGCTGCACGGCGCCGGCGGCGAACTGCTCGACCGGGGCGTCGCGTACGTCGACTTCGCGGTCCGCCACCGCGCGCACTTCGAGGTGATGTTCCGTCCGGACCTCTACCGGGCCGACGCGACGGAGTTGGTGGCGGCCCGCCAGCGCGCCGGGGCCGCACTGCACTCGGGCGTCGCCGGGCTGTCCGAGCGACGCCTGACGGCGGAGGATCCGCAGGGCGACGCGCTCGCGGCCTGGTCCATCGTGCACGGCTTCGCCACGCTCTGGATCTCGGGCGCGCTGCCGCCGCGCGTCGGCGACGACCCCCGGAAGGCGGCCCGCGAGGTGATCCACCGCCTCTTCCCGCAGCCCTGACGGGCGCGGGACGGCCAGGTGGCAGTGCCCGTGCCGGTCCTGTCGAGCTGATGTCGTAGCCGATTCAGCCCGACAGGCACCGCTCTCGACGGGCACCGCTCACCGACAGGCACCGCCAGCCCACTGCGGCGCGGCCCGCCGGTGGCGGGGGTGTCACCAGCTGGTGGGCAGCGGCATCCCCTCGGTGTAGCCGGCCGTGCTCTGCACGCCGACCAGGGCCCGCTCGTGGAACTCCGCGAGGTCGCGCGCACCCGCGTAGGTGAAGGCGCTCCGCACCCCCGCGATGATCTCGTCGATCAGGTCCTCCACGCCCGGACGGGTCGGGTCCAGGTACATCCGCGCCGAGGAGATGCCCTCCTCGAAGACCGCCTTGCGGGCCCGGTCGTACGCGCTGTCGTCGGCAGTCCGCGCGCTGACCGCCCGCGCCGAGGCCATGCCGAAGCTCTCCTTGTAACGCCGGCCGTCGGCGTCGGTGTAGAGGTCGCCGGGGGACTCGTAGGTGCCGGCGAACCAGGAGCCGATCATCACGTTCGAGGCTCCGGCGGCCAGCGCCAGCGCCACGTCGCGCGGGTGTCGCACGCCGCCGTCGGCCCAGACGTGCCGGCCGAGCTGCCGGGCCGCCGCGGCGCAGTCGAGCACGGCGGAGAACTGCGGCCGGCCCACCCCGGTCATCATCCGGGTGGTGCACATCGCGCCCGGACCGACGCCGACCTTGACGATGTCGGCCCCCGCCCGCACGAGGTCGCGTACGCCCTCGGCGGTCACCACGTTGCCCGCCGCGACCGGGACCGCCGGGTCCAGCGCGCGGACCGCCCGCAGGGCGGTGATCATGCGTTCCTGGTGCCCGTGCGCGGTGTCCACCACCAGCGTGTCCACCCCGGCCTCCAGCAGCGCCGCCGCCTTGCCGGTCACGTCGCCGTTGATGCCCACGGCGGCGGCGATCCGCAACCGGCCCCGGTCGTCCACCGCCGGCCGGTAGAGGGTGGCCCGCAGCGCACCCTGCCGGGTCAGCACCCCGACCAGGCGTCCCTCGGCGTCGACCACCGGGGCCAACCGGCGTCGCCCCGCTGAGAGCCGCTCGAAGCCGGTACGCGGGTCCGCGTCCGCCGGCACGGTGTGCAGCTCCGTGGACATCACGTGCCGGAGCTGGGCGAAGCGGTCCACGCTGACCGTGTCGGCCTCGGTCACCACGCCCACCGGCCGGCTCTCCTCGTCGATCACCACCACGGCGCCGTGCGACCGCTTCGGCAGCAGGTGGATCGCGTCGCCGACGGTGTCGGTCGGGCCCAGCGTGATCGCCGTGTCGTGCACCAGGTGCCGCTGCTTGACCCAGGCGACGACGTTCGCCACCACCTCGATGGGGATGTCCTGCGGGATGACCGCGATCGCGCCGCGCCGGGCGACCGTCTCGGCCATCCGGCGGCCGGACACCGCCGTCATGTTCGACACGACCAGCGGGATGGTGGTGCCCGTGCCGTCGGGGGTGGCCAGGTCGACGTCGAGCCGCGAACCCACCTCGGAACGGACGGGCGCCATGAAGACGTCGTTGTAGGTCAGGTCGTGCGCGGGGACCGCGCCGTGAAGGAACCGCACGTCGCCATCATTCACGCCCGCCGGCGCCCGCGCCCCGGGTGGTAGCCGAAAACACCCCGACCACGCCCGGAACACCAACGCCCGCACCACCAACGCCACCGGCACGCTCAGTCGAACAGCAGGGTGGCCGCGACCGCGACCATCACGAGGGCGACCGTGCCGTCGATCACCCGCCAGGCCACGGGGCGGGCCAGCACTGGCGCGAGCCGGTGGGCGGCGGCGCCGAGGACCGTGAACCAGACCGCGCTGGCCAGCACGGCGCCCGCGCCGAAGACCCAGTGGTGCGGGTGCTGGCGGGCCACCCCGCCGAGCAGGAGGACGGTGTCGAGGTACACGTGCGGGTTGAGGTAGGTGAACGCGAGGCAGGCCAGCAGCGTCGCCCCGAGCGTGGCCGGCGGCCGGTCGGCGGGGGAGAGCGCGCCGGGACGCAGCGCGCGGCGGGCGGCCAGCGCGGCGTACCCGAGCAGGAACGCGGCGCCGAGCCACCGGACGGCGGTGAGGGCGGTGGGGTGCTCCGCCGTCGCGCCGCCCATGCCGGCGATGCCGAGCGCGATGAGCAGCGCGTCGGACGCGGCGCAGACGGCGACGACCGGCAGGACGTGCTCGCGGCGCAGGCCCTGCCGCAGGACGAAGGCGTTCTGCGCGCCGATGGCGGCGATCAGCGCGATGGCGAGGGAGAAGCCGGCGGCGGCGGAGCCGGCCACGGAGCTGCTGAGGATGTCGGGCACGAGCCGAGGCTACGAGCCCCGCGTCATGCAGCCCAGCTAAAGATTCTCATGGCGGATAAGCTCTGCTTCATCATGCTGGACACCACGCAGCTCCGGACCTTCGCCGCGGTGGTCCGCGAGGGCAGCTTCGAGGCGGCGGCGCGGTCCCTGCACGTCACCCCCTCGGCCGTCAGCCAGCGCCTCAAGGCGCTGGAGCAGTCCGTCGGTCAGGTGCTCGTCCAGCGGACGAAGCCGTGCCGGGCCACCGACGCGGGCCGGCCGCTGCTGCGGCTCGCCGGGCAGGTGGCCCTGCTGGAACGGGAGGCGCTGGACGCCGCCCGGCCCGCCCTCGGCGGGCCCGCGCCCACCCGGGTGACGGTCGTGGCGAACGGGGACTCGCTGGGCACCTGGTTCGTCGGCGCGCTGGCGCGACTGCCCACCGAGCTGGCGCTGCTGTTCGACGTCCGCCGGGACGACGAGGACCACACGGCGGAGCTGATCCGCGACGGCACGGCGATGGCGGCTGTGACCGCGCAGCGCGAGGCCGTGCAGGGCTGCCGGGTGGAGCGGCTGGGCGCCATGCGGTACGTCGCCCTCGCCGAGACCGGGTTCGCCACGCGCCACTTCCCCGACGGTCTCACCGAGGCCGCCCTGGCGTCGGCGCCGATGATGGCGTTCGACCGCAAGGACCAGCTCCAGCAGCGGTTCGCCCGCACCGTCACCCGGCGTCGGCTCGACCCGCCGGTCCACTACGTCCCGTCCTTCGACGGCTTCAATGAGGCGGTGCGGCTCGGGCTCGGCTGGGGGATGGTCCCGGAGCGGATCGCCCGCGCCGACGTCGCCGCCGGACGCTGCGTCGACCTCGGCGCCGGGCGTCACCTGGACCGCCCGTTGTACTGGCAGCACTGGCGGGTGGACTCCGCCACCCTGGACGCGCTGACGGCCGCCGTCCGAACCGTGGCGGGCGCCGAACTGCGCTGACCGCCCGGGCTGCTTGCCGCGCCCTGTCCGGCGGGCTGGTGCCACGCCGCGGCGCACCCCGGCCGGCCGTGCCGTGCTGCGCCGCGCCGTGTTGCGCCGTGCCGTGCCGTGCCGTGCCGTGCTGCGCCGTTAGGAAGGGCACCTGTACCGAAACGTCAGGAAGGTGCCCTTCCTTACACCCTCAGGCGATGGTGCAGATCGCCGCGCCGGCGGTGATGACGGCGCCGACCTCGGCCGCGAGGCCGCTGACCGTGCCCGCCTTGTGGGCGTGCAGCGGCTGCTCCATCTTCATCGCCTCCAGCACCACGACCAGGTCACCCTCGGCCACGGTGTCGCCGTCGGCGACCGCGATCTTGACGATGGTGCCCTGCATCGGGGAGGTGAGCGCGTCGCCGCTGACCGCGACGCCGGCCTTGGTCCCGCCGCCCCGGCGGGCCGGCTTGCGCGCGGCGGGCGCAGCGGTGGCCGTACCCCCGCCGAAGCCGGCGGGGAGGCTGACCTCCAGCCGCTTGCCCCCGACCTCGACCACGACGGTCTCGCGCTCGGCCGGCGCGTCGGCGGGCCCGGCGGCGGCGGTGAACGGCGCGACGGTGTTGTCGAACTCGGTCTCGATCCACCGGGTGTGCACGGTGAAGGGCTCGGCGGTGAAGGCCTCGTCCCGGACGACCAGCCGGTGGAACGGCAGCGCGGTGGCCATGCCCTCGACGACCATCTCGTCCAGGGCGCGGCGGGCGCGCTCCAGCGCCTCGGTACGCGTCTCGCCGGTGATGATCACCTTGGCCAGCAGCGAGTCGAAGTTGCCGCCGATCACGTCGCCGGCGGAGATGCCGGTGTCGACCCGGACGCCGGGGCCGGTGGGCAGCCGCAGCGCGGTGACCGTGCCGGGGGCGGGCAGGAAGTTGCGGCCCGGGTCCTCGCCGTTGATCCGGAACTCGATCGAGTGCCCGCGCGGCGTCGGGTCCTCGGTGAACCGCAGCTTCTCGCCGTCGGCGATCCGGAACTGCTCGCGGACCAGGTCGATGCCGGCGGTCTCCTCGGTGACCGGGTGCTCGACCTGGAGGCGGGTGTTGACCTCCAGGAAGGAGATGGTGCCGTCGGCGCCGACCAGGTATTCCACCGTGCCGGCGCCGTGGTAGCCCGCCTCGCGGCAGATGGCCTTGGCGCTGTCGTGGATCTGGGCGCGCTGCGCGTCGGTGAGGAACGGCGCCGGAGCCTCCTCGACCAGCTTCTGGTGCCGGCGCTGGAGCGAGCAGTCCCGGGTGCCGACCACGATCACGTTGCCGTGCCGGTCGGCCAGCACCTGCGCCTCGACGTGGCGGGGCTTGTCCAGGTAGCGCTCGACGAAGCACTCGCCCCGGCCGAACGCGGCGACCGCCTCGCGGGTGGCCGACTCGAACAGGTGCGGGATCTCCTCCATCGTGCGGGCCACCTTGAGCCCGCGCCCGCCGCCGCCGAAGGCGGCCTTGATGGCGACCGGCAGGCCGTGGTCGACGGCGAACGCCAACACCTCGTCGGGGCCGCCGACCGGGTCGGGGGTGCCGGGCACCAGGGGAGCGCCGGCGCGCTGGGCGATGTGCCGGGCGGTGACCTTGTCGCCGAGGTCCCGGATCGCCTGCGGGGTGGGGCCGATCCAGGTCAGCCCGGCGTCGATGACGGCCTGGGCGAAGTCGGCGTTCTCGGAGAGGAAGCCGTAGCCGGGGTGGACCGCGTCGGCGTCGGCCTTCGCGGCGACCTCCAGCAGCTTGTCGATCCGCAGGTACGTGTCGGTGGCGGTGTCCCCGCTGAGCGCGTACGCCTCGTCGGCAAGCGTGGCGTGCAGAGCGTCCCGGTCGGAGTCCGCGTAGACGGCGACGCTGCCGAGGCCGGCGTCGCGACAGGCACGGATGACGCGGACGGCGATCTCGCCGCGGTTGGCGATGAGTACCTTGCGCACCTTGCTGGCTCCTCCCGGAGGGTCACTGACCGGGAGTGTATCGGCCACCGTGGCGACCCTAACGATCGCTCAGTGTGGGATGCCGCACTGTTCACCGCGCCCTAGTCAAATTTGCTTATTACGCTCATCCGGTGTCTGCCACGCGAATGATGATCCTCGGCCTGGTGCGCTGGATGCAGCCGGTGCACGGCTACGACGTGCGCCGTGAGCTGCTCAGTTGGAGCGCCGACAGGTGGGCGAACGTGCAGCCCGGGTCGATCTACCACGCCCTGCGCAAGCTGACCCAGGAAGGGCTTCTGCGTGAGGTGGCCACCGAGCAGGTGGGCGCCCGTCCGGCCCGCACCACGTACGAGGTGACGCCGAAGGGCGAGGAGGAGTTCGAGTCGCTGCTGCGCGGCCTGTGGTGGCAGCTGCACGAGCCGCCGGACCCGTTCGCGGCGGCGTTCTCCTTCCTGCCCGCGATGCCGCGCGAGGAGGCGGCGGCCGCCCTGCGCAACCGGGCGAACCTGCTGCGCGCCGGTGTCGAGTGGATGCGTACGTCGTTGAGTTCTGGCTGGATGCGTTCGACCAAGCCGGTGCACGTGGGGTGGATGTTCGAGCTGTGGACCGCCCGCTCCGAGGCGGAGATCTCCTGGTGCGAGCGGATCGCGGAACGGATCGAGTCGGGGGTGTCGTACCTGCCCGAGGGGCTGGAGCGGGCGCAGGGCTGGGAGGGCTGGGAGGAGCAGCCGCCGCCCCGGCCGACGGAGGGCGAATAATCAACGTTGACCAAAAGAGCTATATCGCGTTAGCCTGCCCGGGGCGCCACGGGGGAAGCATGCCGTCCGGCGTCGTCTCCGAGGGACAGACAGGTGGCCGGTGGCACCGGCCCGGACGACCAGGAGCAGACATGATCGAGACCAGAGGGTTGCGGAAGTCGTTCCGCTCCCGAGAGGGTCGCCAGAAGAAGACCGTCGACGCGGTGCGGGGCGTCGACCTGAAGGTCACCGAGGGGGAGATCTTCGGCTTCCTCGGCCCCAACGGCGCCGGCAAGACCACCACCCTGCGGATGCTGGCCACGCTCATCGAGCCGGACGGCGGCGAGGCGACCGTCGCCGGGGTCGACCTGCGCAAGGACCCGGCCGAGGTGCGCCGCCGCATCGGCTACGTCGCCCAGGGCGGCAGCACCTGGGACGAGTCCACCGCCCGGGAGGAACTCGTCCTGCACGCCCGGATGTACGGCATCGGCAAGGCCGACGCGCACCGGCGGGCCGCCCGCGCCCTCGACGCCTTCCAGCTCACCGAGTACGCCGACCGCAAGTGCAAGACCTACTCCGGCGGTCAGCGCCGGCGGGTGGAGATCGCCCTAGGCATCATCCACGAGCCGAGCATCGTCTTCCTCGACGAGCCGACGACCGGCCTCGACCCGCAGAGCCGGGCGCACATGTGGGACGAGATCCGCCGGCTGCGGGGCGACGGCATGACCGTCTTCATCACCACCCACTACCTGGAGGAGGCCGACGCGCTCTGCGACCGGATCGCGATCATGGATCACGGCGAGGTGGTCGCGGAGGGCACCCCGACGGAGCTGAAGCGCGAGATCTCCGGCGACGTCGTGCTGGTCGGGCTCGACGCGGCGGCCACCCCGCAGGCCGCGCAGCTGCTCGACGGCGAGCCGTACGTCAACAAGCTGGAGACCGCCGAGGAGGGCGGGCTACGCCTCTACGTCGACGAGGGCGCCACCGCCATCCCGCAGATCCTGCGCCGCGTCGACACCGCCGGCCTCGGGCTCAGGTCCATCGAGCTGCACCGGCCCAGCCTCGACGACGTCTTCCTCACCAAGACCGGCCGCTCGCTGCGCGAGTCCTGATCCCGACCGGAGAGATCCCATGAAACTCGCCCGTGACACCTGGCTGATCTTCCAGCGCCAGCTTCAGCTACTGCTGCGCAACCCCGTCTGGGTCTTCGTCGGCGTCTTCCAGCCGGTGATGTACCTGCTGCTCTTCGCCCCGCTGCTCAAGCCCGCGCTGAACGCGCCCACCCAGGCGGAGGCCTACAAGATCTTCGTACCCGGCCTGCTGGTGCTGCTGGCCATCTTCGGCGGCCTCTTCCAGGGCTTCGGCCTGATCGCCGAGCTGCGCGCCGGGGTCATCGAACGCTCCCGGGTCACCCCGGTCAGCCGCCTCGCCCTGCTGCTCGGCCGCTCGCTGCGCGACGTGGTGTCGCTCATCGTGCAGGCGGTCATCATCACCCTGCTCGCGCTCCTGTTCGACCTGCGCGTCTCCCTCGTCGACCTGCTGCTGGCGTACCTGATGCTCGCCCTGATCGCGCTGATGACCTCGGCCGTCTCCTACGGCATCGCGCTCAAGGTCAAGAGCGAGGACGCGCTGGCCCCCCTGATGAACACCGTGGCCCAGCCGGTGCTGCTGCTCTCCGGCATCCTGCTGCCGCTGACCTTCGCCCCCGGCTGGCTCCAGGGCATCGCCGAGTGGAACCCGTTCTCCTGGGCGGTCGACGGCACCCGGGCCCTCTTCGCCGGCCAGCTCGGCGACGACAAGGTCTGGCAGGGCCTCGGCATCATCGCGCTCCTCGCCGCCGCCGGCGTCGTCTGGGCCGCCCGGCAGTTCGCCAGCAGCGTCCGGTGAGGTGAAAGGAAGGGCGCCTTCCTGACGCCTGCGGTAGCGGAAGGGGCCCTTCCTGACGCCGGGGAGAGTTGCCTCTCACCAGGGGCGGGGCACCGGCCCGACGCTTGTAGCGTGAGGCCGGTGCCCCGCCTCACCCGTGACCGGCTCACCTGGCTGACCTACGCCCAGCTCGGGCTGTGGGGCTTCTTCCTCTACGGCTTCGGGCCGGTCGTGCCGCTGCTCCGCGACGAACAGGGCACCTCGGCCGCCGTCGCAAGCCTGCACAGCACCGGCATCGCCGTCGGCGCGCTGGCCGGCGGGGCGCTCTTCGCACCCCTGGCCCGCCGCCTCGGCCGGGGCCGGGCGATCTGGGTCGGGCTGGCGGGCGTGGCGGCCGGCGTCGCCGCCCTGGGCGTCGTCTGCGCCCTGCCCGCCACGATCACCGCCGTCGCCGTGATCGCCACCTTCGGCATGCTGGTGATCAGCGGTGTGTCCGTGGTACTCACCGACCGGCACGGCACCGGCGCGCCCGCCGCGCTGACCGAGGCCAACGCCGCCTGCGCCGGCGCCGGCATCCTCGCCCCGCTGGTCATCGGCGCCAGCGTCGACGCCGGGTGGGGCTGGCGACCGGCGATGGCCGTCGAGGTCGGCCTGATCGCGCTGGTCGCGCTCGCCGCCGTGACCTTCCGCGTACGCCTGCCGCAGCCCGCCCCCGCTGCCGCGGCTCTCGGCTTTTCGGCTTCTGGCTCTCCGGCTCTCGGCTCTCCGGCTTCCGGCTCTCCGGCTCTCGACTCTTCGGCTTCCGGCTCTTCCGCTTCCGGCTCTTCGGGTTCCGGCTCTTCGGCTTCCGGCGGGGTCGCCTCGGGGGCCGGCGCCCACGGGTCCGGCCGACGCCTGCCGGTGGCGTACTGGATCGCCTGGGTGCTGATGGCGGTCACCGGCTCGATCGAGGTCTGCCTGTCGCTCTGGACGGCCGACGTGCTCCGCTCGCACGCCGGGATGGCGGCCGGCGGCGCCTCGGCCGCCGTCGCCGCGATCGTCTGCGGCATGTTCGTGGGCCGGCTCGCCGGGGGTCGGCTCGCCCTGCGGTACCGGCCCGTGCCGCTGCTGCTGGCCGCGCTGGGCGTCTCGCTGGCCGGGTTCGCGCTCTTCTGGATCGCGCCGGTCGGCTGGCTCGCCGTCACCGGCCTGGTCGTCCTCGGCCTCGGCAACGCCCTGCACTACCCGCTGGCGATCTCGATCGCGCTCGCCGTCGCCGGGCCGGCCGCGGACCGGGCGGCCGGCTATGCGTCGTACTCGATGGGGGTGGGCTTCGGGATCGCGCCGGTCGCGCTCGGCTGGGTGGCCGACGGCGTCGGACCGCACCTGGCCTTCCTGCTGCTGCCGGCCTTCATCGCGGCGGCTGCGCTGCTCGCCGCCCGCCTGGGCCGCGCCCTGCGCCCGGCCCCCGCCGACCTCCGATCCCCGACCCCCGTCTGACGCCAAGCGCCCCCGCGCATCTTGGATCTCCGGCGGACCTTGGTTCCTCCGGCGGACTTTGCGTCCCCCGTGGATCTTGCGTCCTCCGACGGTTCTTGCGTCCCCCGTGGATCTTGCGTCCGGGTGGACCTTGGGTCCCGCTGGATCTTGGTAGGAAATGGCCCCTCCAGGGGCCGTTTCCTACCAAGATCGCGCAGAGGCCGGTCAGGGTCAGTGCACTCGGGCCAGGGTGAGGCCGTCGGCGATCGGGAGCATCACCGCGTCGACGCGGACGTCGGCGAGCACCTCGTCGTTGAACGCCGCGATGGCCCGGTCGTCGGCGTTCTGCGGGGCGATCACCCGGCCACCGCGCAGCACGTTGTCGACCGCGATCACCCCGCCGGGACGCATCCGGGGCACCAGCTCCGCCCAGTAGACCGGGTAGCCGGTCTTGTCGGCGTCGATGAACGCGAAGTCCAGGTGGCGCTCGTGGGGCAGCTCGCGCAGCGTGTCGCCGGCCGGACCGATCCGCAGCTCGATCCGGTTGTCCACGCCGGCGCGGGCCCAGTACCGCCGGGCGATGCCGGTGAACTCCTCAGAGATGTCAAAGCAGGTCAGCCGCCCGCCCTCGGGCAGCCCGCGGGCGATCGCCAGCGACGAGAGGCCGGTGAACGTGCCCACCTCGACGGCCTGCCGCACTCCGAGCAGCCGGGTGAGGAAGGTCAGGAAGGCGGCCTGCTCCGGTGCGACCTGCATCTGCGCGTCGTTCGGCAGGGCCGCGCGGGTCTCCTCGGCCAGGTCCCGCATGATCTCGTCCGGCGGCGCACCGTGCCCGACCAGGTACGAATGCAGTTCCGACGTGAGCGGGATCGACTTGGTGGTCATCGAAAACCTCCGTGGAACCCCTGGCTTTAGCCGTGGGGAGGAAACGGAACTCTTGCAGAGCGGGACAGGAAAGGCCGATCCGCGGCCAAGGAGGATGGGTGTCCACCCGCATGTCACCGTAAAGCTTACTGGCTATCTTGCTAGGCTGTGAGCCATGGCCAGGGCTGTGAAGCGGGCGTTCAGGTTCCGCTTCTACCCGAGCCCCGGGCAGGCTTGCGAGCTTGCCCGCACGTTCGGGTGTGTCCGGCTGGTCTAAGTCGCGCCGGTCGGCGGAGTACACCACCAGCGGGTTCCGCTACCGCGACGGCCAGCTCACTTTGGCGAAGATGGCCGAACCGCTGAACATTGTGTGGTCCCGGCCGCTTCCCGAGGGCGCGAAGCCGTCCACGGTGACCGTGTCACAGGACGCGGCCGGGCGCTGGTTCGTGTCGCTGCTGTGCGACGACCGGATCGAGCAGGCTCCGGCACCGAGCCCGGCCGTCGGGATCGATGCCGGCCTGGACAGCCTGCTCACGCTGTCCACCGGCGAGAAAGTCGTCAACCCGAAGCACGAACGCCGCGACCGAGCCGCACTCGCCAAGGCGCAGCGGAACCTGTCCAAGAAGGAGAAGGGCTCCGCGAACCGGGCCAAGGCCCGAATCAAGGTCGCCCGCGTGCACGCCCGGATCACCGACCGCAGGCGGGACCATCTGCACAAGTTGACCACTCGGCTTGTTCGTGAGAACCAAACGATCGTCGTCGAGGACCTGACCGTGCGCAACATGGTCACAAACCACAGCCTGGCTCGCGCCGTCAGCGACGCGGCTTGGCGGCAGTTCCGCACCCTGCTCGAATACAAGGCCGACTGGCACGGCCGCAACCTCGTTGTTGTGGACCGCTGGTTCCCGTCGTCCAAACTGTGCTCGGTGTGCGGTGCGCTCGCGCAGCGGATGCCGCTGAACATGCGGTCGTGGACCTGCCGATGCGGGCAGACCCACGACCGCGACGTCAACGCGGCCCGCAACATTCTCGCGGAGGGGCTCTCCGTGATTGCCTGTGGAGGCGGTGTAAGACCCCAACGGACGAACGTCCGGACGGGGCGGCCGTCGGTGAAGCAGGAAACCCAGCGGGCGACCGCTGGAATCCCCCGCCTCTAGGCGTGGGAAGGAAGTCAAGAACGGACGCTAACCGAGCGGCTCGACCGTCTGGTTGCCGGGCGCGACCTTCGTCCACAAATCTGTGAGCCGCAGGTCCAACTCGGCGAGGAGGCGGCGCAGCAGCGGCAGGCTGAGCCCGATCACCGTGCTCGGATCACCCTCGATCCGCTCCACGAAGGGCCCGCCCAGGCCGTCGATCGTGAAGGCACCCGCCACGGCCAGCGGCTCGCCCGTACCCACGTACGTGGCGATCTCGTCGTCGCCGATGTCGGCGAAGTGCACGACGGTGGAGGCGACCGCCTCGGCCCGCCGCCCGGCCTCGACGTCGATCAGGCAGTGCCCGCTGTGCAGCACGCCGCTGCGCCCGCGCATCCGCTCCCAGCGCCGGGTGGCGTCGGCCGCGTCGGTCGGCTTGCCGAAGATCTCCCCGTCGAAGGCCAGCACCGAGTCGCACCCGATCACCAACGTCCGCTGGTCGTCGGCCGGCCGCAGCCGGGTGAGTACCGCCTGCGCCTTCATCCGGGCCAGTTCCAGGCAGAGCTCCTCGGCCCGCTCCGTGACCACGAGGGACTCGTCGACGCCGCTGACCAGCACATCCGTCTCGATCCCGGCGGCCTGGAGAATCTTGCGGCGGGCAGGGCTGGCGGAGGCGAGCACGAGGCGGAGCGGCAAGGACTTCGGCACGTCGCCGACGTTACCGGCTGGCCCGGACGACGACGTCTCGGGTAGGACGTGTCGACCCTTCCTCGCCCGTCTACGTCTTTTGGGTCGCTCAGCGACTGACGCGGGGCGGCGGGTCGCCGCCACGACGACGCCGACGGGCGATGAAAGTCCACGCGCCAACGGCCGCCACGATCACGCCGAGGGTGACCAGGCCGCGGGTCGTCGCCGCACCATTCCCGTCGCCCGCCGGCTCCGCTACCGCCGTCGTGGTCGAGGGGGTGTGGGCCGGCACGCTCGCCGTCGCCGATCCGAAACCCAGCGGCGGTACGTCAGCCGTCAACGCCGCCACCAGGTCGATGACCCCGTGGCCGTACTCGTCGTCCCGTCCCGGCGGGCCCTTGTCGATCGCTGTGGCGGTGAGCCTGTGCGCCACCTCGGCGGCGGGCAGGTACGGGTACTTGGACCGGATCAAGGCGACGGCCCCAGCGACGATGGCTGTGGAGTCCGAGGTGCCGGTGCCCTTGCGATACTTGCCGTCGATGCTTGTGCTGAAGATGTCAACTGCCGGGGCGACCACGTCGATCTCTGGTCCGGTGACTGACACTGAGGCTCGCTGGCCGAGCCGATCAACCCCACCTACGGCAATTACGCCAGGGTAGGCGGCAGGGAATCCGACGTGTCGGCTAAGGGGCTTGTTGCCTGCTGCAGCGACAATAACTATGTCCGCGCGAATTGCGGCCTCGACTGCCGTATGTAATCGGCTATCTGCCGCTCCTGCTGCTGAAATGCTGATTACTTTGGCATTTTGCGTGATCGCGTAGTTGATCGCATCTTTCAATTGGTGACTGGTTCCCCCTTGGCCGTTATTCTTTACGCGTATGGGAAGGATCTTCGCCTTCGGTGCGATGCCAAGGGCGCCTTGCTGGCCAGCTCGCCCGTGGGCGGCGATTAGACCTGCCATGCCGGTTCCGTGGCTATCTCGGTCTTGTCGGCCGTCGCCACTACCTCCAGCAACAATATCTGTGCCTCGGCGCAGATTGTGCGCAAGGTCGGGATGCGGATGAACGCCGGTGTCTGGCACCGCAACCGTCACATCTTCGCCTTGAGTGATCTTGTGTGCTTCGGCGACCCTGAGAAAGCTCAGGTGCCACTGGTCCCCTCGGATCCGGTCAACTCCCTGCGGACTTGCGGCGCCACGGTTAGACCAAGCATGCGAGGCAGTCGGCGGCAGGAGTGCTGCCGTAAGAGTGAACAGCGCCAAGGCGGCCTGGATGGTCCGAGTCCTCAACGGTTGAAGCCAATAGCCGGACCTGGGTCGATGGGGCCATCTTCGTCCGGAGGGCGGACTACCGGGCTTACGCCTCGGTCCACTTCCCATGGGTGGTCCGGATCCCAGTGCCGCGACTCCTTGTCGCTGCCGTCGTACCGTCCCGACCGACCCGCCATCCCGCCTGAACGGGCAGTGCCCATGCCAGGTGCTCCGCCGATTGGCGGTATACCCTGCACCGCGCTGAGGTTGCGGCCAACCCCAGGACGGGAGCCTGCGCCCCCGGTCGGAGCGGTGCCCGCGCCCCCGCCGCCGATTACTCCACCAATCGGGTTAACTCGACGTTGCTGTGCGCCGCTGCCACTAGAGGGTCCAAATCCCATTCCGGGGGTTCCGCCGATCAGACCACCTGGTGGCATGGGCCGGGGTGATGCCGGTGGCGTGGCAGGCGGGAGCCCCGGAATGGCTCCGTTGACCGGCCGGCTGCTAGGGCCAGGCTGACCGATCGGCAACCCAGAGATCCCGTGCCCAGGCCGCACGCCTGGCGGCATCGCAGGCATCGGTCCACTGCCGGAGCCAGCGGGGAGGCCGGGTGGAGTTGGACCTGGCATTGCGGGATTGATTGGAGAAGGCGCTACACCAGGTTTCACCCCGCCGAGGACAGGCCCGACGTTACGGGTGGTTGGTGCGGAGATTTGTCGCGCGTTAGTGGTCGGCCGTGCAACGGACGAAGTAGTCGAACTTGACAACGGCACGGGAACGACGGGAGGAATTACCGGAGCGGCCGAAACGGCGCCTCCGTAGATATCGGAGTTGTGCTGGTCCGCCTCAGGCAGAGGCTTAGGCCTGGGTGGTGGTTGGCGGAGCATTACTCGGGCGTGTTGGAGTTCGCCGCTGAGGCCGTACATGATGCCGCGCGCCTGGACGTTGAGGCGTTCGAGGTCCGCGTCCGTCACGGGGCGGTCGGGGACCCGGCTGCCCATGGCCGCCTTCGGGTCGGCGAGCGTCGCGTCGTACGTCTGCTTCTCCTGGACCTTGACGGCGTACGTCTCGTAGATCTTCTTCAGTTCCGTGCGGGTGGCGCTGATGGCCTGCGTGGCGGCGGAGAGCGCGGTGTAGTTGGCGCTGGCGGCGTCGTGGGTGCGCTGCACCTTGTCGATGAGCTCGTCCAGCTCGCGGACGTAGGCCCGGGCCGCCTCGTTGGTCTCCGGGGGCCATGCCTCGGCGAGCCCCTTGCGGTATTCCTGGAGCCGGCTCAGGTGCATCCGGGCGAGGTCGCAGATCTTGCGCCAGCCGGCGACCTGCTTCCAGTGGTTGGTGGTGTCATGGTCCTGGAGGCAGGCCCACATGCTGGCGACGTCCATCAGCCGCCAGTCGGTGAGGGCGGACGTGCGGCCGCCGGTGCCCCGTTCGATCATGGCAGCACCACCGGACCCTGTCCCCGTCCCTGACCCGGTGCGGGTTCCGGCCCGGTGGGATCGGGCAGCATCGGCGGCGCGCCGCGAGGCGCCGTGGGGGCCGGGTTGGCGAGGGCCCGCTCGATGTCGGTCACGCGCGCGGCGGCGAAGGCGTCGGACCCGGTGTAGCGGGTGGCGACGGTGCCGGCGGCGACGGCCAGGTGGCCGGTGACGTCGCGGACGCCCCAGACCATGTCGGCGGTGGCCTGCTGGGTCTCGTGGTGCGCGCGCAGGAAGTCGACCAGCTCGATGAACGCGTCGGCCGGGTTGGGCACCGGTGCTGTCAGGTCCGCGGCGATGTACGACAGGTGTGGGTCGTAGTTGCGTTCCACTTCGGCCTGGAGCTTGTCGGCGAACTCGCGGAGCTGGCGGATGTCGGCCTCGATGCCGCCGTAGCCGCGGAGCCAGGACGCTGGACCGTCCTCCTCGGGGATCATCGGCCCTCCCTGCCCGTCACTGCGTCGTTTCCCTGAGTGAGGTTAATAGGTCCCCGGGGGTGTCGGCAGCCCCGCCCCGGCACACACCGGCCACCCTGCGGGTGTGCAGGGGCGCCGAGCTGCGGTGATCCGTGCGGAAAAGGTCAGCGGGGCAGGCCGGACGCCCGCCAGGCGCCGGGGCCGGCGACCGTCGCTGCGACGGGCCGGCCGGAGCGCGCCCAGGCGGACGCGGCGACCGGAGGGGTCGCGGGGGCCGGGCGGGACCGTACGACGATCGCGCCCACCAGCGCGGCCAGTTCCTCGGCGGTGGGGACCCCGCGGACGACCCGGAACAGCGGCTCTTCGGCAGACATGGCGTCAGCGTACGCGGCGGAGAGGTTGACCTTGACCGCACAGTGGCGTGCCGGCGGTGTGAGCGTCGTCGGCTCCGGGTACCGTCTGGGCGATGTCGAACGCGCTGCCCCAACTCGTCGCTGACCGATACCGGCTCCTCTCGCCGCTCGGTCAGGGCGGCATGGGTCGGGTGTGGAAGGCGCGCGACGAGGTGCTGCACCGGGACGTGGCGATCAAGGAACTCGTCCCGCCGCCCAGCCTCACCGACGAGGAACGCCGCGAGATGCGGGAACGCTCGCTGCGTGAGGCCCGGGCCATCGCCCGGCTCAACCACATCAACGTGGTCCGCATCTTCGACGTGCTGCGCACCGACGGCGACCCGTGGATCGTCATGGAGTACGTGGCGTCGAAGTCGTTGCAGGACACCCTCGCCGAGGACGGCCCGGTGACGCCGGCGCGGGCGGTGGAGATCGGCCTGGGCGTGCTGGCCGCGCTGAAGTCGGCGCACAAGGCCGGCGTGATGCACCGCGACGTCAAGCCCGGCAACGTGCTGCTCGGCGACGACGGCCGGGTGGTGCTGACCGATTTCGGCCTCGCCACGATTCCCGGCGACCCGAACGTGACCCGCACGGGAATGGTGCTCGGGTCGCCCGCGTACATCTCGCCGGAGCGGGCCCGCGAGGGCACCGCCGGGCCGGAGGCCGACCTCTGGTCGCTGGGCGCCACCCTCTACGCGGCGGTCGAGGGCAAGTCGCCGTACGCGCGACCGTCGGCGATCGCCACCCTGGCGGCGCTCGCCACCGAGCCGATGCCGCCGCCGAAGAACGCCGGGCCGCTCAAGCCGGTGCTCAACGGCCTGCTGCGCAAGGACCCGAACGAGCGGATCACGGCCGAGGTGGCGGAGAAGCTGCTGCGCCGGGCCGGCGGCAAGCGCACCCGCACGATTCCGCTGCTCGACGGCGTACGCCGGCCGGGGCCGAACGGTCCCCGTGAGCCGCGCCCGCCGCTGGTGCCGGCGCCGCGACCGGCCGAGGGTGCAACCGACAAGCCGGTCAGCCCGCCGGCACCGCGCGCGCCGCTGGCGGCCGCCGCCGGTGCCGCCGCGGCGTCCACCGCCGAGGACGCGACGGCGGCGCTCTCCTCGGACTCCGTGCCGACCGCCAAGGTCGGATCCTCCACCTCGGACGCGGCCCCGACGGCGAAGGTCGACCCGCCGAAGCCCGCGCTCGACGACACGAAGGCCGAGGCGGTGGACCCGGCGCCCGGCAGGCCGGCGAATCCCACCTCGGTGATGCCCGCGCCGGTCAGCCCGTCGTCCGGCCGGGCGACGGTCGTGGCGTCCAGCGGTACGAAGCCGAACAACACCCGGCGCAACGTGCTGATCGGGGCGCTGGTGGCGCTGCTGCTGATCGGCCTGGTGGTGATCGTGCCGATGCTGACCAGCGGCGACGGTGGGGACGGCGGCGGCACCCCGCAGGCCGACCCGACCGGCGCGGCGACCTCGCAGGGGCAGCCGCCGCAGTCCTCCGCGCCGGCCCCGCCCACGAGCGCCGCGCCGAGCCCGACGCCCTCGGCCACCCCGTCGCCGACCCCGGACGCGCTGCCGGCGGGCTGGAAGCTGCACAAGGACCCGGGCGGCTTCACGGTGCCGATCCCGGCGAACTGGGTGCGCCGCAACGCCGGAGCGAACACCGTCGTCTTCGACGAGCCCGGCGGGCCGGGCGAGCTGCTGGTGCAGTGGACGTCCAGCCCGAAGTCGGACGCCTACGCCGACTGGAAGGGGGCCGAACCGGCCCGCAAGAACTACGTGAAGAACTACCAGTACCTGAGCATCAAGCGCTGCGACTACTGGAAGACCTGCGCGGACTGGGAGTGGCTGGAGACCCGCGACGGCACGCGGATCCACGTCCGCAACCGGGGCTTCGTCACGGCCAAGAATCGCGGTTACGCCCTGCGCTGGGAGGTCGCCGCGAAGGACTGGCAGGCCAACCTGGCCAACTTCGACCGGATCGCCAAGGGCTTCGTGCCCGACCGCAAGGACTGACCCGCGGGATTCGCGCCCGTTGCGAGATCGACTCGCATGACCTTCCGCCGTACGGGGTATCTGACCTTCACGACGGAAGGGAGGGTACGACATGGGTTACCGACGGAGGGACGCCCGGCCCCGAGTGGCACTGTGGATGCTCGTGGCCCTCGGCGACATCGTCCTGCTGCTCGCCGCCGCCGGCCTGCCGCTGCTGTTCGCGCTGCTCAGCGTCGTGACCGTCACCCTCGCCGGGGTGGGCGTCCGGCGCTTCGCCCGGCGGAACGCGCTCGCCCGCGAGAACGCGGCGACCGTGCCCGTGGCGGCCCGACGGCAGGTCTGACGCCCGCGAGAGCGGCCTGGCGGCAGCCGGACCAGTTGTCGACCGTACGGTGACAACCGATCCCGCTGCCGCCAACCGCCTCCCCAGGCGAGTCAGGCTCAGGTGTTGTTGGCCAGGGCGATCAGCCGGCTCCGGTCACCGTTCCAGTGGTTGCGGTCGACCCCGCCGCTGATTCCGGCGACGCTGCCCCGGTCGGTGTACTGCCAGAAGCTCCAGAACGGCGCCCCGGCCGGCAGCGCGCCGACCGTGCTCGACCAGCGGGCGACCCAGAGCGGATGGTTCGCCCACGGGGCGCTCCAGCTGCCGGTGCACTGGTTCCACCAGCTCGTGGTGGTGTAGATGACGGCGTAGCGGCCGGTGCGGGCGCGGTAGGTGTTGAGGAAGTCCTGGACCCAGTTCCGCATGCCCGTGGTGCTCAGGCCGTAGCAGTAGCCGCCCGCGTACGGGTTGGCTTCGAGGTCCAGCGCGGCCGGGAGGGTGCGGCTGTCGGCCGACCAGGCGCCACCGTTGGAGGCCAGGTAGTTCGCCTGCACCGCCCCGGAGGAGATGTTGGGCCGGGCGAAGTGGTACGCGCCCCGGATGACGCCGGCGTTGTAGGCGGCCACGTAGTTCGTGTTGAACCTCGGGTCCTTGTAGCTGGTGCCCTCGGTCGCCTTGATGAAGGCGAACTGGATGCCCGCGTTGCGGACGCTGGTCCAGTTGATGGCGCCCTGGTAGTGGGACACGTCGATGCCGGGCGTGGTGGCGGCTGCCGCGGGGGTCGCGGTCGCGACGAGCCCCGCCGCCGCGGTGGCGAG
The DNA here is from genome assembly GCF_008806585.1 of Micromonospora sp. AMSO12t. NCBI lineage: Bacteria > Bacillati > Actinomycetota > Actinomycetes > Micromonosporales > Micromonosporaceae > Micromonospora > Micromonospora sp. AMSO12t. The sequence goes on along the minus strand of NZ_WAAS01000062.1, from coordinate 6,476 downwards.
GGCCGCGAGGGTGGCGGCCAACAGCTGCCGCAGGGATGTTCCGGTACGGGTCATGGATGCCTCCAAGGACGCCGGACTGAATAGACGTTCATCTTTGGAGGTAAGTGCCCCGAATGGCAAGGGGAGCTAAGGAAATCTTCAGGAACGGCGGAAGCCGGCGCCCTGGCGGCGGTGGCACCGCGGCCGGTGAGCGGACCGGGTAAGGCGCTCTCCGCCTCAGCGCAGCGTGGCCGGGTCGACGCGCCAGCGGATCGGCTCGGCCAGGCGGAACTCCTCGCCCGGCTTCGCCACCTGGTCCTCGACGTAGTGCGCGCCGTCGAGCCGGTGCAGCCGCAGCGAGTGGCCGGCGCCGTCCTGCTCCACCAGCAGGTACCACGGAATCCCGGCGATCGCGTAGAGCTGCATCTTGACCAACCGGTCGGCTGCCGCGTTCCCCGGCGAGACGATCTCGCAGACGAGGACCACCTCGCCTGCCTCGACGACGGTGCCCTCGTCGTCGGTGTCAGCCACCACCACGTCGGGGATGACAATGCGGTCGACGCCGAGCCGGACGTTCACCGCCTCGAAGACCAGTAGGCCCTGCGGCAGCGCTGCTGGCCGCAGGCTGTTCGTCAGGCTCCACGACACCAACTGGTGCCGCTTGCTCGGGGCAGGGCTCACGATCAGGCTCCCGTCGAGCAACTCGATCCGGTTCGACGTCTCGCTCATGGCGAGGTACTCGGCCTCGGTCCACAGGCCGACGTGGGGTTCCAGGGGTGCCGCAGTCACCGGCGTCCACCTCCCGCTCCTGTCGCCACCGGATCAGGCTTCCACGATACGGGCCGGAGAGGACGCAGTGACACAGGTCGGGGCCGGTAGGCTCGCGCCCCATGGTGTCGATCGACGGGCTCGGCGGTCTCTGGGACAAGCTGTTCGCGGCGCAGCCGGACCCACCGCCCCTGCTGGTGCTGCTGACCGCCGCGGTCGCCCTGGTGGTCGTCTCCACCCAACTGCCCTGGCGGATCGCCCGCAACGCCATCACCATCGCCCACGAGGGCGGGCATGCGCTGGTCGCCCTGCTCACCGGCCGCCGGCTGCACGGCATCCGGCTGCACTCGGACACCTCGGGGCTGACCCTCTCCGCCGGCCGGCCCACCGGCCCCGGAATGATCCTCACCCTGCTCGCCGGCTACGTCGCCCCGCCGCTGGTCGGGCTGGCCGGCGCGTGGCTGCTCGGCGGCAACCGGATCACCCTGCTGCTCTGGGTCGCCGTGGCGCTGCTGCTGGCCATGCTGATCATGATCCGCAACGTCTTCGGCGTGCTCTCGCTGCTGGTCACCGGCGGGGTGGTCCTTGCCGTCTCCTGGTACGCCGAGCCGCAGGTGCAGGCGGCGTTCGCGTACGCCGGGGTGTGGTTCCTGCTGCTCGGCGGCGTGCGGCCGGTGGTGGAGCTGCAACGGCTGCGCTCGCGGGGTCGGATGCCCGCCTCCGACGCCGACCAGCTCGCCGGCCTCACCCCGCTGCCGGCCCTCTTCTGGGTCACCGTCTTCGCCCTGGTCAACCTGGCCGCCCTCGGCGCCGGCGCGCTGCTGCTGGCCGGCCCGATCCTCACCGACGCCGGCCTGACGCCCGGAAATTGACCGGTCGACCGGGCAACCGGCGGCACCGTCCGACGCGTGTCCCCTGCGACCGTCACGGGGAGGTAGCAGGTGCCGGACGTCGACGGATTCGACGAGTTCTACCGGGGCAGCCGCCAACGGCTGCTCGGCTACGTCTACGCGCTGACGGGCGACCTCGCCGAGGCGCAGGACGCCGTGCAGGAGGCGTACATCCGGGCCTGGCAGCGCTGGTCGACGGTGAGCGCGTACGAGGAGCCGGAGGCGTGGGTGCGGGTGGTGGCGAGCCGGATCGCGGTCAGCCGGTGGCGCAGCCTGCGCAGCCGGGCCCGCGCCTACCTGCGCCACGGCCCAGGCGAGAGCGTGCCCGGCCCGGACACGGCCACCGTCGAGGTGGTCACCGCCCTGCGCCGGCTCCCCGAGGAGCAGCGCACCGCGATCGCCCTCTACTACCTGGTCGGCATGCCGGTCGCCGAGGTGGCCCGGCAGACGGCCGCCCCGGTGGGCACCGTCAAGGCCCGACTCTTCCGGGGGCGCGCCGCGCTCGCCGGGCTGCTCGCCGTCTCTGACCTGGAGGAGGCCGCCGATGCGTGACGAGACGACGTTCGTCGAGCAACTGCACCGCGACCTGCGCGAGGTCCGCTGGCCGGAGCCGGCGGAGATCCGCGCCCGGGCCCGCAGGCGCAGCAGGCGTACGGCGGTGCTGGCGGCGGTCGCGGTGCTCGTCGTCGTCTCCGCCTCGGCCGTGGCGGTCGGGGACCGGTCCGGGCGGCGGGGGCTGGCCCCGGCGGCGTCCCCCTCGCGACCGGCGGCGCCGGGGAAGGTCGAGATCCCCCCGGCGGCCCTGCTGCAACAGGACGACCTGACGGCGCGCAGCGGTCTGCAACTCAGCGAGGCCGGCCTGGGCGGGAGCGTCGACGTGGGCATGGCCCTCCGCCGGTGCGCCACCAGGCGCGACAGCGGTGTGCCGGCGCAGGAGACCTGGGTGAGCCGGTCCCAGACGGTGCTGCGACCGGCGACCGGCGGGGGACGGCTCGGCGACGTCCTGGTCGTCCAGGACCTGCACCGGATGCGGGACGACGGGGCCGCCCGGTTCTTCGACGGGCTGCGCCGGCAACTCACCGTATGCCGGGAGTGGCGGGAGGTGCGGTCGATCGAGTGGGGCGGCGAGTCCGTCACCGTCGAGGACGTGCACCGCTGGGACGTGCCGCGCCGCGACTTCGCCGGTGACGAGTCCCTGCTGCTGCGCCACTCCGTCGCCGCGACCCTCGACCCTGCCGACGGGCAGGTGCCCGGCCGCCCGTCCACGCCGGACGCGACCGTGGTGGTGCGGGTCGGCGACCTGGTGAGTGTGCTGATCCTGGAACCGACCGCCGAGGCCGACCTGGTCCGCCTCGCCGGGCTGGCCGCGCGGCGCATGTGCGCCGCCGCCAACCCGTCCTGCTGACCGCCGCCCACCCGATCGGCCGCCCGCCCCCGGTCCGCGCGATGTCAGGGCAGCCGTGGCCTGCCACGGTCGACGGGGGACACCGCGCGGATCCCGCGGGGGAGGGACGTCACAGCGGGATGTTGCCGTGCTTCTTCGGCGGCAGGGTCTCGCGCTTGGTGCGCAGCACCCGCAGCGCGCGGACGATCTGGGTCCGCGTCTCGTGCGGCGGGATGACGCTGTCCACGTAGCCGCGCTCCGCCGCGATGTACGGGTTGGCGAGGGTGTCCTCGTACTCGGCGATCTTCTCGGCCCGCACGGCGGCCGGGTCCTCGGCGGCGGCCAGTTCCGAGCGGTAGAGGATGTTCACCGCGCCCTGCGCCCCCATCACCGCGATCTGCGCGGTCGGCCAGGCGAAGTTCAGGTCCGCGCCGAGGTGCTTGGAGCCCATCACGTCGTACGCCCCGCCGTACGCCTTGCGGGTGATGACGGTGACCTTCGGGACGGTGGCCTCGGCGTACGCGTAGATGAGCTTCGCGCCCCGGCGGATGATGCCGTCCCACTCCTGGCCGGTGCCGGGCAGGAAGCCGGGGACGTCGACGAAGGTCAGCACGGGGATGTTGAACGCGTCGCAGGTGCGCACGAACCGGGCGGCCTTCTCGGAGGCGGCGATGTCCAGGGTGCCGGCAAAGTGCATCGGCTGGTTGGCGACCACGCCGACCGGTCGGCCCTCCACCCGGCCGTAGCCGATGACCATGTTCTGCGCGTAGAGCGGCTGGACCTCCAGGAACTCGCCGTCGTCGAGGACGTGCTCGAGCACCCGGTGCATGTCGTACGGCTGGTTCGCCGAGTCGGGGATCAGCGTGTCCAGCTCCCGATCCTCGTCGGTCACGTCGAGGTCGGCGGGCGCGTCGAAGACCACCGGCTCGTCCAGGTTGTTCGACGGCAGGTACGACAGCAGCGCCTTGACGTAGTCGATCGCGTCCTGCTCGTCCGTGGCGAGGTAGTGCGCGTTGCCGCTGCGCGAGTTGTGCGTACGGGCGCCGCCCAGCTCCTCCATGCCCACGTCCTCGCCGGTGACCGTCTTGATGACGTCCGGGCCGGTGATGAACATGTGCGAGGTCTGGTCGACCATCACCGTGAAGTCCGTGACCGCCGGGGAGTAGACCGCGCCGCCGGCGCACGGGCCCATGATCAGGGAGACCTGCGGGATGACGCCGCTGGCCCGTACGTTGCGGAAGAAGATCTCGCCGTAGAGGCCGAGCGAGGCGACGCCCTCCTGGATGCGCGCGCCCCCGGAGTCGTTGATGCCGACGACCGGGCAGCCGATCTTCATGGCCAGGTCCATGACCTTGACGATCTTCTCGCCGAAGACCTCGCCGAGGGAGCCGCCGAAGACCGTGAAGTCCTGGGCGAAGACGCAGACCTGCCGGCCGTCGATGGTGCCGTAGCCGGTGATGACGCCGTCGCCGTACGGGCGGGTCTTCGCCAGCCCGAAGTTGGTGGACCGGTGCCGGGCCAGCTCGTCCAGCTCGACGAAGGAACCCTCGTCGAGCAGCATCTCGATCCGCTCGCGGGCGGTCTTCTTGCCCCTCGCGTGCTGCTTCTCGACCGCGCGCGCCGACCCGGCGTGCACCGCCTCGTCGACCCGCCGATCCAGGTCGGCCAGCTTGCCCGCGGTGCTGTGGATGTTGATCCCGGTCTCGGTAGTCACCCTGGGAATATAACGATGGTTCAGGCCGTCGCCGCTGTGCAGTTCGCCTCAGCCGGGCCGCGACGTCCCCGGTCGGCCGGCCGGGGGCGGCCGTAGGCTGACGGGATGCCGGGCTCGCCGTACACCGATCTGGACCGCCCGCCGCTGTCGGCGGCGCGGCTGCGGCGGGCGCTGGTCGCCCCGCACGGGCCCTGGACCCGCCTGGAGCTGCGCGTCGAGACCGGCTCGACCAACGCGGACGTCGCCGAGGCGGCCCGGGCCGGCGAGCCCGAGGGCCTGGTGGTGGTCGCGGAGCGGCAGACCGCCGGGCGCGGCCGGCGCGGCCGGGCCTGGCAGTCGCCGGCCCGGGCCGGCATCGCCACCAGCGTGCTGCTCCGCCCCGGGGAGGCCGTCGCCGACCGTGGCTGGCCGTCGGCGCCCCAGACGGGGTACGGCTGGCTGCCGCTGCTCGCCGGCGTCGCCCTGGTCGAGACGGTGACCCGGCTGGCCGAGCTGGAAGCGGGCCTGAAGTGGCCGAACGACCTGCTCGTCGGCGACGCGAAGTGCGCCGGCATCCTCGCCGAGGCGGTGCCGGGGCCCTCGCCGGCCCGGCCGCCCGCGATCGTGCTCGGTGTCGGCCTCAACGTCACGCTGCGCGCCGACGAGCTGCCGGAGAACCCGACGGGGCTGCCGGCGACCTCCCTGCAACTGGCCGGCGCGGCGGCCACCGACCGGGATCCGCTGCTGCGGGCGCTGCTGCGCGGGATCGCCGACTGGTACGGCGAGTGGCGCGCGGCCGGCGGGGACGCGGTCGCCAGCGGCCTGCGCGACGCCTACCTGGCGAGCTGCGCGACGATCGACCGGCAGGTACGCGTGCTGCTGCCCGGCGGCGACGAGGTGACCGGCACCGCGACCGGCGTGGACGCCGACGGCCAGCTCCTGGTCGCCACCCCCGCCGGCACCCGCGCCCTGGCGGCCGGCGACGTCCTGCATCTCCGCTGATCGCGGACTCCCGCCGCGCGGCTGATCCCCCGGCGGGAGGGGAGCGGCTACGGTCAGCGCGTCCGTTTCTGCGAGGAGGTTCCCGTGGCGTTCCCCGATGACGTGCTCACCGAGGACGAGCACGTCGTGCTGCACCTGCACCCGCACTGGAAGGCGCTGATCCGGCCGGTCGCGGTGCTCGTGCTCGCCGTCGCGGCGGTGGTGGCCGGCCTGGTCCTGCTGCCGTCCGGCGGGGGCGGCTCGATCGCGCTCGCCGTCATCGGCGGCCTGGCCCTGCTGGCGGTGCTGTGGCTGGCCCTGTGGCCGTTCCTGGTCTGGCGGAGCACCCACTACCTCTTCACGAACGAGCGGGTGCTGCTCCAGCAGGGGGTGCTCTCGCGCGACCGGCGGGACATCCCGCTGACCCGGATCAACGACCACGCGATGAACCAGCGGTTCGTGGAACGTCTGCTCGGCTGCGGGACGCTCACCATCGAGTCCGCCGGCGAGCGCGGCCAGTCCGTCCTGCACGACGTGCCGGGGGTCGGCCGCGTGCAGACCAAGCTCTACGAGCTGGTGGAGGCCCACCACGACAAGCACTCCCTCGGCGACGACGAGATGCGCGACATCCTGGCGGACCTGCACGAGGGCAAGCCGCTGCGCGACCCGACCGCCTGAACCTGCGCGCCTCGACCGCCTGAACCGGCACGGCCCGACCGCCTGAACTGGCACGGCCCGACGGCCTGAATCAGTACGGCCCGACCGGCGCGGCCCGGGAGCG
>NZ_WAAS01000061.1:0-30610 GCF_008806585.1 Micromonospora sp. AMSO12t | reverse complement strand
CCGGCGGCCGACCCAGTCGTCCTCGGCCCAGGCCGGCGCGCCCTCTACCACCAGGTTGGGGCGGAACCGTGCCATCGGCACGGGCTCCTCGCCGGCCTCGGCGAGCCACCCGTTGAGCGCGTCGAGCGAGGCGGCAGTGGCCAGCAGCAGCGGGTAGGCGTCGGCGAAGCTGACCTGCTCACCGGTGTCATGCTCCCGGTCGCCCGGCGGGATGTGCCGGGTCGGTCGGGCGAGCCAGACCAGCCGGACGGCGCGGCCCAGCAGCGCGCCGATCCAGGCGTCGGCCGCCGGACCGGCGGGGAGCGCCGGCACCGGCAGCTTGCGGTTGCGGAAGGTCCGCACCGCGACGGGTTCGCCGCCGACCGGCTCGGGCACGGCCAAGTCGTCGTGCCCCTCGGCGCGCAGCAGCAGGCCACCGTCGTGGGGCGTGGCGTGCAGGCCGACCAGGCGGGTGGTCTCCCGCTGGGTGACTCCGACGCCATCCGCGTCGACGATCATCCAGCGCCGGTCGCCGGCCAGGCCCCACGGCTCGACGCCCGCGACGTCGTGGTCGAGCCGGCGACAACCCTTGACGGGGTACGTGTGGATGGCGCTCAACCGCATCCGGCAACCCTGTCACGGCCCGCGCGCGACCGTCGCCCCCGCCTGCTCCCGTGCCGGCGTCGTCGCGTGGGACGCCCGTTCAGCGTGCCCCGGCTGGTCGAGGGCCTCCGGCACCTCGCGCCGACCCGGCCCGCACGACCGCGATCACCAGGCGACGCCGATGCCGTCCCCGGGGTACCAGTGGTTGGCGGGGGTCTCCCGGTAGGCGAGGAACCGCCGGCCGGTGCGCTCGGCGTGCTCGGCGAGGACGTTGGTGGCGGTGACGTTGTCGGTGAGCAGGATCGCGCCCGGCGCCAACTTGGTCTCGACGGCCTCGAACTCGCGCTTCTCGTGGGCCCGGCTGTGGTCGCTGTCGTGCAGGAAGAGGTCGACCGGCCGGTCCAGCGCGGCGATGGAGGCGATCGAGTCGCCGATCACCAGGTCGACCACCTCCGACCAGGGCGCGGTGCGGGCGAGGTAGCCGGCCTCCGGGTTGATGTCCAGCGAGGTGACCCGGCCGGGCTGCCCGTCGGCGGCGTTGCGCAACAGCGCGGCGGCGAGCACGCAACTGCCGAGCCCTTTGTCGACGCCGGTCTCGACCACGTGCGTCGGCTTCGTGGCGCGCACGATGGCGTACCACCCGATGCGGCGGGCGTAGCGGACCTGCCGGTCGGCCAGGCCCCGGCGGGCGGCGCCGGCGGTGGCGGACTCGATGTGCCGGCGCAGCACGTCGTCCGACTCGATCTCGGCGAAGTACGCGCGGACCTGCTTGACGGGCACGTCGCAGACCACGCTGACGAACCAGGCGAGGTGGTGCCGGCTCAGCTTGGTCAGCTCGTACGTGTAGTTGTGGTGCTCCCGCGAGGTGACCAGCCAGCGGGCCGAGGTGCGCAGCACCTTGGCGTCGTGGCGGACGACGCGGGCCAGGCGCTTGGGGAAGGCCGCGACGGGGGCGAGAGGGGTGCGGGCGATGGCCCGTCGGAGCTTCGTTGCGTCCACGCAAGGGTTCTACCAGCCGCAGGCGGTCAGGTGTAGTGGAAGCCGGCGCCGGCGCCGGTGAAGTGGGCGAGCGGAAGGCGGGGCGGGATGCGCCCGAGCGGGAGCGCCTCGAACCAGAGGCACTCCCGCTCGGGAGGTTCACCATCACAGACGCCCAGCGATCGGAATCAGCGGGTCACATCACCCAGGCCGTCCGAACTCGTACGTCCGCTCGGAGGAGACAGGTATCAGCGATCACTTCAGTGGAGTGCGGATCTCCGCCCGAAGTTCAGCCAGGCCCTCGTCGCCACCCTTCGCCTCGGCCCAGGCAATGATCTTCAGGACGTCGGGCAGGGGCAGGCCGAACTCCTCTCGCGCCGCGCGTCCCGCCTGGATGTACCGGCCTTCGCCGTGATCTCTGATGGCACGCGCCACGTCGCCGATGTCGCCGCCCTCGTTCACGATCCGGCGAAGGAACGGATGCCACTCGTCCCATACGATCACTTATGGCCTCCCGAAGGTGATCCGCACCGGCTTGTCCGGAAGAACCTCCTGATCGACGTGGAGAATCTTCGTGTAGCCGTGCTCACGCGCCATCTTTCCGGTCCAGGTCGCCCATGCCGCCTCTGTAGGAGTCTTTCCGGCGGCAAGCGCGGCGGCGAAGGAATCCTTGTTGGAGTCCACGAGGTTACCTTCAACCGTCTTCACGCGGCTCCCGAACAGCGACATGATCCGAATGAAGATGTCTCTGCCTCGGACGGGGGACCCCTCTGTGACCTCGACCAGCATCCAGAGACCGCCCTTGTCGTCGAGATAGGCGTCGAACAGGCTCCTGCTCTCCGGATGCCGCCACTCGTATTCGGCCTCCCGTACCGTTTCGACGCCACACCCTGGCGCGGATTGCGGTGCCGCCAGAGAGATCTGCCGTGCGTCGTGAACGACCGACGGGGCAGGGGCGGTGGCCGTGGAGGCACCGACTGGGGCGAGAAGCGCGACACCTGCGAGGGTGACGGCACTGCCACGCCACAGGCAGGAGGTGACCTCCACCATCTTCAGCCGGATGGCGTTCACCGCCTTCAGCTCCGCCTGCGCCTTCTTGGCGTTCTGGTTGGCGATGTAGAGAGCACGGGCGCTCTGGAAGCCAGCGCTGATGAGCTTCGCGGCACCGAGGAACACCAGGGTTTCGAGCGCTGTCTGGCCGAGTTTGAGCAGGGTCTGCGCGAGGGTCTGATCCCCGTTGATCAGCTTGTAGACGTTGAGCCCGACCTCGCCGACGGTGAGCAGAGTCCCCGCGACGGCTCCGCAGACAACGGTGGCGACGCAGAGCACGATGGCGAGCGCCCCGACCGGAGCGAGAGTGGCGACGAGCCCCTTCACCAACTCGACGAAGAAGATCAGCGGCTGCATCCCCTTGAACTCGGGGTCGAGGGTGGAGTGGATGCAGTTCTGGTAGAGCTGGCTGCCCTGGGGATAGATGTCGCACAGGGCGGCGTTGGTGTAGGCCCGGTTGGCCAGCTCCGCCGGGTCGGGAACGACGTTGGCGACGCAGTTGCGGTACCACTCGTGCTGCGTGCCGCTCAGAATCCTCTCGAGCTCGACGATGGGATCGGCCGCATACTCCGTGTGGCACTTCGCGATCTCGAGGCCCTGGGCATGGGAGTACGTGTCGTACGCCTGCTTGGCGGCGGCGACGGCGGCGTTGGCGTCCTCCCCGGCGGCCCTGGCCGAGTCGTACGCACGCTTGGCGGCGGCGTTGGCCTCGGCAGCAGCCTTGATCGCCTTCTTGTGCGAGGCGACCGCCCAGGCGGCGGACCGGATGGCGCTGCGGGCCGAGGCGTTGGCCCGGGTGGACGCGTCCTTGGCGGTCGCGACAGCGGCTGCGGCCTTCTGCACCGACTGAGCGGCCTGGCTCGCGTAGCCCCTCGCCTTGTTCGCGTAACCCTCCGCCTTGTCCGCCGAGAGAAGCGCGTCCCGGGCGTGCTGCTCGGCCAGAGCGGCGTCGTTACGCGCCCGTGCCGCGACGGCCTGCGCCTCGAACGAGTTCGTCACGGCGGTCTCTGCGACCTCGTTGATCCGCTCGAGGAGGCTGCCGACGACCGTGAGGTGAATGGCGTTGTCGTAGTCCCGCTCGGCGGCGATGTACCGGCCGCTCTCGAGGAATTCCCGCAGGCCGGGCGCGGGCCCGTCCAGAGCGATCTGGGCTGCGGCCTTGAGCTCCGGTCCACTGGCCGGGTCGGCGATGACCTGGTTGACCCGCACACGCTCACCGATGGCGGCAGCCGTGTACTGGCCGGTGTCCAGGAAGTCGCGCAGAGCCTGCAGGGTGTCGGCGTCCAGCGCCTCCTGTGCCTTCTGCTCGAGCACGACATCACCAGCGGTGCGGGCGGCAGCGAGGATCTGGTTGACCTTCAGCCGATCCTGCGTGTAGCGCCCCGGGTAGTTCTGGGTGCGCAGGAACTGCGCGACCACCGCGTCGCTGCCGGCCAGCGCGGCCAGCGCCGCGTCCCGCAGTGCGGTGTTCTCGGTGATCGCCAGGTCCATGACCGCCTGGCGGTTGTCCCGGGCCTCGGTGGCGGCGAGCCCCGTCCGGACGAACGCGACCGCCTGCTCATCGCTGCCTGCCAGGGCCGCCATGGCAGCCTGCTGCGTCCAGGCACCCCGCGACGACGTGAGGTTCAGCGCAACCTGGCGGCTGGCGGCGACGGCCCTGGCCGGCGCAGTGGCGGGGTTCTGGACCTCGGCGATCAGGCTCCTGGTCTCCGCATCCCGCTTCGCCGCCTGCTCGACGTCCCAGTCGCCCGCGCGCTGCTGGGACTCGTACTCGGTGTTCGCCGCCTGCGCGGCCTCCAGCCCCTGGTCCCGGGAGACCGCCAGCCGCTCCACGTCGGCCTCGCGGGCCGCCTCGTAGACCGCCGCCGCCTGCACGCCGGCGTTCACCGCGTCCGTGGCAGCCTGCGTCGCCGCGTTGGCGTACTCGGTGGCGCGCCTCGCCGCCTCTGCCGCCTCTCCGGCATGGTCGGCCGCGAAGATCGCGGCCTGCGCCGCAGCCCGGGCGTTCACCGCCGCGCGCTTCGCGGCGTCGCGGGCCGCGTAGGCGGCATTGATCGCCACCTGGAGGTACTTCTCCGCGGCGGCTGCCGCCCTGGTGGCCCGGTCGGCGTTGGCCCGGGCCTGGTTGGCTGCGGCCACCGCCTCCCGGGCGTCCGCGCCGGCGCTGTTGGCGTGCCTGGCGGCGTCGTCGTTCGCGGCCGCGGCCGACCTCGCGTGGGCGGCGGCCGATTTTGCCGCTGCCACGGCGTCCCGGCCCGCCTCGATCGCCTTACCGGCCGCGTCGGCCTTCTTGGCGAATTCCTCCGCGTCCCGGGCCGCCGCGTTGGCCTGCTCCGCCTTCGCGCGGGCGTCCGCCGCCTTCGTCCTGTCCGTCGCCGCGTCGGCGGCTGCCTTGTATGCCTTGGTCGCCGCCTGACCGGCCTTCGAGGCCGCGGACGCCGCTCGCGCGGCGGCGGTCGAGGCGGCCCGTGCCGCACGGCTCGCGGCGGCGGCCGCCTGCACGGCGACCTTCGCCGCCTGCGCCGCCTTCTGCGCCGCGACTGCGGCTCGCCTGGCCTGTGCGGCAGCCTCCTTCATGTTCGACCTCGCGGCCTCGGTGGCCCGGGCAGCGTCCGCTGCGGCCCGCCGGGCGGCATCGGACGCGGCCTTCGCCCGGTCCGCCTCCTGCGTGGCGTGCTTCGTCTCCCGGGCGGCCACCTCGCCCGCGGCCTGCGCCTGGGCCAGCAGACCGGTAAGGGTGGCGACCTCCTCGTCCTGGGCCGCCGCCACCGACCAGCCGTACGCCAGGAAGGTCTCGAGCGCCTCCGGCGTCCCGGCGTCGAGCGCCTTCTGCCCGGCCGCGCGGACCTGCGGTCCTCCCGTGGCCATCGCCTGGTTGATCCGCAGTCGCTGATCGGTCTGCCACTGCAACTGCCAGCCGGAGTCGAGGAACGCCCGCATCACCGCCGGGTTTTCGGAGTCGAGGGCCTGCTGCGCCGCCTCGCGGACCTGATCGCCCCCGACAGCCATCACCTGGTTGACCGACAGCCGAGTGTCGATGTCGGAAGGCCCCTGCCAGCCATGCGAGAGGAACGCCGAGACCGCCTCCAGGTCGCCGGCGTCGGCGGCGTCCAGTGCCTGTTTGGCGGCGGCCCGCACGGAGGGCCCGCCTTCGCCGACCACGCCGGCCACCGCGTCGAGTTCGTCGAATCGCTGGGCCTTCTCCAGACCACCGTTGAGGAACTCACTGACCTGCGCGTCGGTGCCGAGCAGCGCGATCTCGGCCGCCGCCCGAACCTGCATTCCCCCCGACTTCCAGGCGTTGACGACCAGCGCGCGGTCCGGGGGGACCGCCGGGTCCTCGGCCCGAGCGGGCGTGGCTCGCAGGAAGCCGGTGAGCAGTGCCAGCACCATGAGCGCTGCGACGAGCGCTCGGCGTCGGACCGCGCCCGGAAGAGGAGGTTTGGATAGGAAAACACCAGGTGACGTACTCACGGTCACTCCGATCCCCGTTGGATGATGCGCAGGACTGGCCCGTGCCGCAGTGGGACGAGCCGAGGAGCACCTCGACGGTTCGGACCGTCGAGGTGCTCGTGTTGAAGGAAGACGCGACCGGGTGACGTCAGCCGGTCACCGTGAGCCGAAGGAGCATCGTGGGCGAAGCGGTCGGGTCGGCGCCCAGGCCCACCTGGGTGCTGCCGTCCGGGTCCACGTCGACGGTGATCTCCTCGCCCTCGTCGCTCTCGAGCTCGGCGGTCACCTCGTGGCCCGTGCCCGTGCGCTGACCGTCACCGCGGATCTCGTACACCCCGGGAACCTCGAGCTCGAGCCACCCGGACGGAGAAGTCACCTTGAAACAGACGCGTCCGATGCCGTCGGCGCCGATCTGCTCGTCGGTGGTCCGGACCTTCAACAGGCCGATGTCGCCGACCGGCGGCGTGGCGCAGTCGACCAGGAGGATGTGCCCGTCGCCACGGATCAACTTGACGTTCTGCGTCGCGAGGATCTCGGCGGCGTTCGGGTACTTGAAGTCCTCGACGATCGATCCGCCGTTGGTCTCGGTCGGTACGTCGGTGGGATCCGCCGCGAGGGCGCCTCCCACCCCGACCGCACCGCCCGCGAGGACCACGACTGCCGTCGCGGCGCCGATCAGCACGCCTCTCGACCGGATGGACAGTTTCATGCATGCGCTCCTGTCTGGAAGTGGAGTGCCCGAAACCATCCAGTCGCCCGAAATAGCCACACCCGACAGCCCTGACCGTCGGTGCCCCCGTCGGCCAACGAGACGATCGCGAAGCGCCGTAACCGTAGAGTCACCCGACCCCCGACCGCAGCCCCAGCAGACAATAAGGACAATGAGCGTCAATGCCGGGTGCCTCATCAGTGCTGTCGGGACCCGTCGTCGCGCTGATCGTGAGCCAATCCGCTGCCATACCCGCGCTCGGATTCACAGGACGAGGTGGACGGGTCGGCACGGACGGGGGCCGTCACCAGCCGGAGGAGGGTACCCGGGCGAACGGACGGATCAGTAGCATCGCCGGCATGCCAACCCCACAGTCCGTCGAGCCGGAGCCGACAACCGCCAGCCCCGAGCCCCAGGAGCTGCGGACGGCGGGAAAGCCCCGTCGCCGCTGGCGGCGGATCGTCCTGGTGAGCGTGCTGGTGGTCGCGTTGCTCGGGGTGGGCGGCGTGGTGGCCGGCGGGCTCTACCTGCGCTCCGTTGAGTCGGACATCGAGCGGGTCGACGCCTTCACCGGCGTGCCGGAGGAGTCCCGCCCGCAGGCGGTGACCAAGGGCGCGATGAACATCCTGATCCTGGGCAGCGACACCCGGGACCCGGAGAGCACGTCGGGGTCACGTACCGACACGATTATCCTGGCCCACCTGCCGAAGGACCGGTCGAGCGCGCAGCTCATCTCGATCCCACGGGACACCTGGGTCCCCGTGCCCCGGTCCCGGGACGGCGGCCACGGCGGCCGGGACGCCAAGGTCAACGCGGCCTACGCGTGGGGCGGCGTGCCGCTGATGGTGCAGACCGTAGAGAAGTTCACCGGGGTCCGCGTCGACCATGTGGCGATGGTCGACTTCGCCGGATTCAAGGAGATCATCGACGCGCTGGGTGGGGTCCGGATCACCTCGGAGAAGACCTTCACCTCGATCCACCCGCCGTTCCGGACCTTCGCGCAGGGCCCGCAGGAGATGGACGGCGAGGCCGCGCTCGACTACGCCCGTCAGCGAAAGCAGTTCGCGGACGGGGACTTCGCCCGGATCCGCCACCAGCAGCAGGTGATCAAGGCGATCCTGGACAAGGTCTCGTCGGGCGGCGTCCTGACCAACCCGGGGAAGTTGAACTCCTTCCTCCAGGCCACCTCGGACTCCGTCTCGGTGGACAAGGACCTGTCCCTGTTGGACATGGCCACCGAGCTGCGCGGCCTGCGCAGCGGGAACCTGTTCTTCCTGACCAGCCCGACGAAGGGCACCGGGCGGGTCGGCACCGAGAGCGTCGTCTTCGCCGACGCGAATCGGGTGAAGTCGTTCTACGACTCGGTCCGCCGGGACGCGGTTAAGGAGATCATCAGCGGGGGCAAGCGATAGTGGGCGGGCCGCCACCCGCCCGGTGCGTGGCCCGGAGTCAGTAGGCGCCGCGCCGCGCGAGCACCACGCTGACCGTCTTCCACAGGATGCCCAGGTCGTAGACGAGCGACCAGTTGTCGACGTAGTGCAGGTCGAGCCGGACCGCGTCCTCCCACGTCAGGTCGGAGCGGCCGGAGATCTGCCAGAGCCCGGTGATGCCGGGCCGGACGAGCAGGCGCCGCCGAACGTCGCCACGGTAGTCGTCGTCCTCGGTGGGCAGCGGACGCGGGCCGACCAGCGACATCTGCCCCATCAGCACGTTCGCCAGTTGGGGCAGTTCGTCCAGCGACAGCCCGCGCAGATGCCGGCCGATGGGCGTGACGCGAGGATCATCCTTGATCTTGAAGAGCAGCCCGTCGCTCTCGTTCCGATCGCGCAACGCCTCCAGCCGTTGCTCGGCGTCGGTGTACATGGTGCGGAACTTCCAGACCTTGAAGGCACGCCCCTCCTGGCCGATCCGCGTCTGCCGGAACAGCACCGGTCCACGGTCGGTCAGCTTGATGGCCAGTGCGATCCCGGCCAGCAGCGGGCTCAGCAGCAGCAGCCCGACCAACGCGGCGGCCCGATCGAGCATGCTCTTGACCAGCAGCGAGAGGCCCGAGATCGTCGGCTCCTCGACGTTGAGCAGGGGCAGGCCCTCGATCGGACGGACGTGGATGCGCGGGCCGGTGACGTCGGTGACCTGCGGCACCACCACGAGATCAAGCCCCGTCCCCTCCAACTGCCAGGCCAGCTTGCGCAGCTCGTACGACTCGAGGCTGGCCGGACCGCAGACGGCGATGGTGTCCGCGCCCAACTGCTGCACCAGCGGCACCAGGTCCCAACCGACGTAGACCGGCACCGGCGCCGTGACGCGCTCCCCCGGCCGCGGATGGTGCGGCAGGTGGATGGCGATCGGGCGCAGCCCGGCACCCGGGTTGCGGGTCACCACCTCGTGCACGGCCAAGGCGTCGGAGAGCCTCCCGACCAGCAGCACCCGCTGTGACGCCCGCTGGCTGACCCGGCGGATCCGCCGGAGCACGACGCGGGCGCCCGCCCGGGACACCAGGGCGTAGAAGAGCAGGCAGAGGATGATGGCGGCGACCGTCGCCCGGGACAGGTCCTTCTTGAAGCCGAGCGCCAGGAACGACACGGTGGCGGCCATCGCGACGTTGGCCCGCACCACCCGCTTGAGTTCCTCGGTGCCGCGCCCGAGCGCCCGCCGGTCGTACGCGCCGGCGGCGGCCAGGACCGTCATCCACATCAACGGCACGCCGAGGTTCGCCACCAGGGCGAACGCGCTGACCGTACCGCCGAACACCCGCTGGTCCCAGAAGCCCGCGTCGGCCTCGTCGAGCAGAGCCACCACGGTCCGGCTCGCCGCCAGGGCGGCGACGAAGTCGATCAGGACGAGGCAGGCCACGTACCGCCGGCGCCACCTGACCCGTGGGGCGACGGGCCGACCGAACGCCGACCGCGGCATGCCGTTGGAAGGGGGTGTGATCACCCCGAGTTCGGGATCGAACCTCGGTGCCTGGTGCGGCGCCACAGTCGAGAGGAACTGAGTCTGCCCGGACACGACCTTCCTTTCACCGTGCTAATCGTCGTCACCAGAGGGGCGGCGGGCCCCGGGCCGGACGCCCGCGGCCTCGTCCCGGTCAGCCGGGGCGCGGCGCCATCCCGGTGCGGGGTGGTTGCCGGCGTAGCTCGTCCAGCAACGCGGCATGCGCGGGTTTCGGGACCAGGTTGCTGTCGAAGAGGCACGCCGCCCCGTAACCGCGGTGGTAACCCGAAATCCAGCTGTGCGCGTCCGTGAAGCCCCAGACGGTGAGCGACACGCAGGCGGGTACCGCGAGGCAGGCGCGGAGCACCTGCCGGTAGAGCGCGGCCTGCTGTTCCAGCTTCGACGGGGTGCTCGGCAGCGCGACCCGCACGTCCAGTTCGGTGATGGCCACCGAGACCCCCAGTTGCGCGAACCGGCGCAGGTTCCCGACGAGGTCGCGAGGTGGCTGGTCCCACCTGAGGTGGCTCTGGAATCCGACGCCGTCCACCGGGACGCCGGCTCGGCGCAGCTCGCGGACGAGCTTCAACAGCGCGTCCGCCTTCCGGGTCTGGCCCTCGACGCCGTAGTCGTTGATGAACAGACGCGCGCCCGGATCGGCCGCGTGGGCCCAGCGGAAGGCGTCGGCGACGTATCCGGGACCGAGCTTGCGCAGCCAGAGGGTGTCGCGCAGGGTCCCGTCCTCGTCCAGCACCTCGTTGACCACGTCCCAGGCCCAGACGCGTCCCCGGTACCGGGAGACCACCGTCGTCACGTGTTCCCGGAGGACGGCACGGATCCGTTCCGCCGGCCAGTCCGGGGAGACCCATTTGGGCACGTCGCTGTGCCACACCAGGGTGTGGCCGTACACCGCCTGGCCGTGCTGTTGAGCGAACTCGACGAGTTGATCGGCGCCGGCCCAGGCATGCACCCCTGGCAACGGTTCCAGGCTGCGCCATTTCATGGCGTTCTCGGCCGTTATGCCGTTGAACTCGGTGCCGAGGAGGCTCCGATAGGCGGGATCCAGGCTGAGCCCCCGACCGTCCACCGCCGAGCCGATCCGCACCTCGGGCGGCATCAGGTCACGCAACGCCTGCCGGCCGGGCGCGATGGCGGCCGAGGGCCCGCCAGCCGGTCCCGAGTCGCCACCCACCGGCGGACGCTCCGAGCCGTGCCGCACCAGCACCAGGCCGACGGCGACCAGCGCGGCAACGATCAGCACGATCGACACCAGCAGGACCGGCACGCGGAGGAGGCGGGACCGGGAAACGGCCGCGGGGCGTCGAGGGACCGGCCCGTGGGCCAGGCCGTCGAGGGCCCCCGCGGACGGCGCCGCAGGGTCGCCGCCCCGGGTGGAAAGATCGACGATCACCGTACGGGCCGGCCCCGTGCGTCACGGAGGGCCCATGGCGCCCGGGTGAAGTTCCACCGGGCGCGTTCGGCGAACTCCTCGCGCGGCAGGCGTGGCACCGCCTCGGCGGTCAGCAGGTCCGCGAGCACCCGGGTCACCTCCACGGGGCCCTCGGGCACGCGCCCGAGGCGCGCGGACTCCGGCTGGCCGATCTCGGCGAGGAAGTCGTCGCACTTCTTCTGATAGGGCACCAGTGTGAACGGAACACCCGCCAGGTACGCGAAGACCGCACCGTGCAATCGCATGTGCAGGCCGATGTCGCAGCGCTTCATCTCGTCCCAGCAGGCCCGCACCCCGTCCCGGGCGGTCACCACACGGACGTCGCAGAGCCCGTCCAGGGCCGCCCCGAGGCGGTCGCTCACCCGCTCGTCGCCGTGCACGGGATGGGTGTTGAACACGAAGACGGTGACGTCCACGGGCTCCTTCAGAACCAGCCGGCGGACGCCCTCGATCAGCGCGTCCTCCCGCTGCCGCGTCTGCGGGGCCTCGGCCTCGTAGTCGACCCCGAGCAGAGTCACCCCGAGCCGGGCCCGGCCTCCCGACGAGGGCCTCGGCCGGCGCTCGGGAATCGGCTCACCCAGCGCCTCCGGCAGCAGCCCGGCGAGGTCTCCGGCGGACACCAGCACCCCCGGATATCCGGCGCGTTCGAGGATCTCGGCCGAAGCGAGGTCGCGTACACCGATGAAGTCGATCCGACGCAGCACCTCGACGAGCCGCCGCTCGGCCGCTGCGGACAGGAACGGGCCAATGGAGACGCCGACAGCGGCCATCGGGTGGCCGGAGGCACGGGAGAACAGCGAGAAGAGCTTCTTCTCGCTCAGCGGGCCCATGTCACGGAAGACCGAACCGCCGCCGAAGACCAGCATCGAGGAGCGGCCCAGCAACGCCGCCTTGTTCAGCACCCAGCCGACACGGTCGGGCAGACTGCGTGAGCGGTACCAGCGGGGATTCATGCCGACGCTCTCGGCCGGCAGGTCGACCATCGGCGGCGCCGCGAAGACGGGTTCCCGGGTCCCCCAGTAGGTGCGGGTGGCCCAGTCCATGACGACGCAGAAGGCGTTGTCCCCGACGTTCTCCATGCCGTAGTAGCCGACGACCAGTGGGCGGCGGGCGGCGGGACTCGGTTCAGGATGCACGAGGGGTCTCCCTAGTCAGGCGCCGCCGCAGATCGTGCCACGACGGCAGAGGAGCATCGCCGACCACCCGTGCGCGTACCGCGATCCAGAACAGCGCACACAGGATGATCTCGGCGACGACGACAGCCCCGGCCGTGCCCGTGACGCCCCACAGCGGCGTGGCCACCGCCAGGGCCACGAGGAACACCAGGGCGCCCACGCCCTGGTAGGTCACCTTCAGGCGGAGCAGGCCGCCGCTGGTGAGCAGCGAGGCGACGGCCGCGCCGGCGAACCGGAACGGAATGGCCAGGGCCAGCAGTGCCATGACGGTCGCCGACTCACCGTACTCGGAGCCGAGCAGGAAGGGCAGCACCGGCAGGCCACCCAGCGCGACCAGCGCCGCGACGACCACGCCGAGCGCGAGCATCCCGAGACCGCCCCAGCGGTAGGCGATCAGGACGGCGTCGCGGTCGGTGCCCGACCAGCGGTGCAGCCTGGCCAGGAAATACTGCTGGTAGACGACCCGGGGGACGAGGTAGACCGCGGTCAGCACGGACATCGGGACGGCCAGGACGGCCGCCGACGCCGGGCCAAGGAATTCGGCGGCGACCACCGTGCCGAGGTACATGCCGATCAGGTAGAAGATGTTGCCCAGCACGAAAGGCGTCGCGGCGCCGGCCACCCGCGCCACGCCGACCCCGGTGGCCGAAGATCCCGGTGGCACGACGTGAGCATGTCCCTCCAGCGGCACGCCGCCCCGGAGGAAGGGCCGCATCACCGCTACACAGCCGGCAACGGTGAGCAGCGCCACGATGGCGTACCCGGCGGCCGTGGCCAGCACGGAGAGCCCGCACACCCACACCACGAGCACCACGAGCACGCGGGCCAGGTGCGGTGCGACCTGGAGCGCGGAGAGGCCTCGGTAGTCGCCCCGCAACTGCTGCACCGAGCCGACCAGCGCCAGCCCGGCCTGGGCGACGACGACGGTCGCCAGCAGCGCCCGCACCCCGGCCCCGACCGGATCGGACCACTCGGCGAGGCTCCAGGCCAGGACTCCCGCGACGGTCAGGGCGCTGCCGGCCGCCATCACCCGCAGCGACGGGCCGACCCACCGGCGGGCCCGTTCGCCCTCACGCCCGAACCGCTGCAACCACAATTCGGGCACACCGAAGACCGCCAGCGGTGCGGTCAGCGACACCACCGCCAGGGCAGCGGTGAACGTGCCGAAGGCCTCCTGGGGAAGAGTGCGGGCGAGGAGGATCTGCGTCCCGAAGGCGGCCAGGGTGACGCCGACCTGGCTCAACCCCAGCATGCCGAGATGGATGAGGGCTGTCACGGCCCGGCCGCGGGCCGCCTTCGGTGGCGTCGCGCCGCTCGCGCCGGTCTGGCTGCCATCGGCGGCGTGGAGGTCAGCGGCCGAGGGTGACAAGCCACTTGCCCGTCTCGCTCAGGGTCCGCAAGGCCTTGATGGCCGTCGCCACCCCCGGCCACTTCGACGGGCGGTACATGTCGATCAGCCGGAACCAGAAGACCAGCCCGCCTAGCCGTCCCCGGGTGACGTTCCCGTCGTGCCGCTGGAACAGCACGATCGGATGGGCCAGGTGGCACGGGTGTACGCCGGCACGCAGCGCACGCAGCATCAGTTCCACGTCCTCGAAGAGACGGAAGCTCTCGTCGTATCCGCCGATCCGGTCCAGCACCGCACGGTCGATCGTGGTGCCGGAATGCTTGAAGGGCAGGCGGGGACGCGTCAACACCCCCAGCGACATGCGTCCCGCCGAGGCGTACTCGGGCAGTCGGATGCAGCGGGACGTCCCCCGGCGGATCTCCGTGTAGTCGGCGTACACCCACGAGCCACCGGAGTTCGACAGCAGGTCGTGCAGCCGAGCCAGCGCGTCGGCGGTGAGCTCGTCGTCGGAGTCCAGGACGGTGACGTACCTGCCCATGACCGACCGCAGGCCCCGGTTGCGTGCCTCGGCGATGCCGGTGGGCGGCTGCGTGACCACCCGCACCCGGCGGTCCGCCGAAAGGCGCGCTTCCGCGATCACCTGCGCGACCGGGATCCGTGACCCGTCGTCGACGATCACCACCTCGAAGTCGCCGAAGGTGTTCGCCAGGACGCTGCGCACCGCGTTGACGAGCAGGGCCGGACGGTCGCGCACCACGATGCAGACCGAGAACGTCGGCCGGACGAGCGGTGTCGTGGGTGCGTCGGCGGCCGTGGTCTCGGTCGTCCCGGGAGGTCGGCCGCCCTGCCTGGGCAGGCCGTACGTCGACGACGGCAGCGACGGGTTCACCGTGTCGTCCCGCTCTCGACGGATCGGTCCTCTTGCCCCGTGTCCTTCCCGTGGACGGCGAGGACCACCAGCTGGCCGAAGAAGAAGAGCCAGAGGAAGTACGGGTAGGCCAGCGGCTTCTGGGTGAGACCGAAGACGACGAGCGTCAGGAAGAGCAGCGCCAGGGCGAGCCGGCCCGGCCGGTCGACCCGTCCCCTGACGAACCGGTAAAGCCCCACCAGGGCGGCGGCGGTCACGACGACGCCGACGATCCCCCACACGACCAGCACCCGGAGCATGTCGTTGTGCATGTCCCAGGGCTCGTAGCCGAACCCGAGGAGCCGGACGTCCCACGGGGAACGACCGAGGATCTCCGCCAGGTCGTTCCAGATGGCGCCCCGGCCGTGCATGAAGGTGTCGGACCGCACGTCCAGCGACCCCACCTCGGTGAGGGTGACCTCGGCCCGCCGCCAGATCGCACCGCCCCAGAGCGTCCCGGCGACCGCGCCGACGGCCGCCACCGCGCCGCCGACCGCCAGAACGGCCCGGCGGTTCGTCCTCCCGGTGCGGCGGGCCCTGACCATGCCGAAGAGACGCCGCACCTCGAACACGGCCACGATCATGCCCAGGCACAGGATCGTGAAGCGGTGCAGGGAGACAACGCCGGTGGCGACGAAGAGGCCGATCAGCGCGTACCGGACGGCAACCGGCACCTTCAGCCGGTCACCCAGGACGTAGACCAGGAACACCGAGAACATCAACAACCGGCCGAGCGACATCGGGTGGTAGTAGCCGCCGGAGGCCCGCCCGATCTTCTCCCAGTTGGCCAGTTCGAAGTAGAACGAGTACGGGATGACCCCGGCCACCTGGAGCCAGGCGAGCACGCAGTGCACGACCGCGCCGGCCACCACGACGCCGGCGACGAGGGCGAGCCGGCGCACCGGGAACCAGTCGCGCCGCATGAGCATCAGCCCGAGCAGTGCGATCGGGGCGAACCCGACGACCAGCCGCACCGCCTCGGCCGGGATGGCGCTGGTGGGCACCTGCGGCGGTCCGTAGATGGAGTAGCGACGGACGTCGAAGAGGTCCAGCAGCTCCTCGCGGGCGGGGACGGCCAGGTAGCTGACCGCGGAGAGCACGAGCAACAACGTCAGCCCACCCGCGATGAGCAGGAGGGGCCGGGGCGGCAGGCGCCGAGCGCCGAGCGCCACGACACCGAGCGCGGTGACCATGCACAGCGCGCCGAGCGTGGTGAGCAGCACCCCCAGGTCGAAGCCACCACCGGCGTCCTTCTCACCGATGTCGAGCAGCGGCTTCACCGCGACCAGTACCAGCGCGACGGTGGCCAGGTGACGCGCCGCCTGTTCGTGGCGGGGCACGGGCGCGGCCCGGTGCCCCCGAGGAAGAGGCGGTCGCCGCTCCGGTGTGGTCAGCATCTCCATCGCGGGTGCGCCTCTCCCATCAGTGTCAGCCGCGGCAGCAGCCGACAACGCGGGCAGGTCAGCTGACGGGCCCCCGTTGCCCAGTCCCTCGCCGATCCACCATCGGCAGTCGTGCCCTGCGGCGGGGGGAGGTCGCGGATGCTCCGCTGCTCTGCCTGGCCCCGCCTCAGAAACACGAGGACGATACCAGCGACCGGCGACACGGAGGTGTCGGGTTTCCGCACGGTAGGAACGGCCGGAACCGGTGTTGCGGCATGCCCCTGACGTCCGGCAAGCTTTACCGCCGTGCCTGGGCCCGGTTCGAGGCGGGTACGTGACGTGGACCGCCCGTCCGACGGCCGTGGAGCAGGCTTCCCGACCATCGCGGAAGTGTGGAACTGATGTGACTACCCCCGGTGATCTGTCGACGATCAGCGTGGTGATGGCCGCGCACAACGAGGCCCGGGTCATCGGGGACTGCCTCGACGCGCTTCTCGCCGACGCCGCGCTTGGCGAACTCGACATCGTCGTGGTTGCCAACGGCTGCACCGACGACACCGCCTCGGTCGCCGCCAGTCGGCCGGGCGTCCGGGTCGTCGAGGTCGCCCGAGCCGGCAAGTCCAACGCGCTGAACGTGGGCGACTCCGTGGCGCGCGGCTTCCCCCGGATCTACCTCGACGCCGACGTGGTGTTGAGCCCGGGCGCGCTGCGCGAGATGGCCGCCGTGCTTCCCGCCGACGGCACGCCGCCGCTGGCCGTGATGCCCCGCCGCCACATGGTGACCAAGGGCCGGTCGTTGGCGGTGCGGGCCTACTACGCGATCAACACGCGGCTGCCCATCTTCGCGGACGCGCTCTTCGGCCGCGGCGCGATGGGCGTCTCCGCCGCCGGCCGGAAGCGGTTCGACCGCTTCCCGGAGCAGATCGCCGACGACCTCTTCCTGGATTCGCAGTTCTCCTCGGAGGAAAAGCGTGAGGTGACCGGCGCCACGTCCTACGTGCAGGCCCCCCGGCGCACCCGGGACCTGGTCCGGACCCTGGCCCGGGTACGTGCCGGCAACACCATGCTGCGGACCAGTCACACCGGCATCCGTGCCTCCGCGCCGTCCTCCTGGCTTCGCGACGTGGTCCTTCCCCGGCCGTGGCTCGCGCCGGCGGCGGTGGTGTACGTGGCCATCACGGTGGCCGCCGTGCTCAGGTCACGACGTCATCCGCGGGATGCCTGGGGGCGCGACGACTCCACCCGCTGACCCGCGGGCCGGACGCGGAGCGTCAGCGACCGGACCGGCGGCGCGACAGCACCACCACGGCGACGACGAGTCCGGCCAGCAGCGCGGCCGCCAGGCCCGCGAGCAGCGCGGCCGGCAGTCGCGAGGACTCGGGCTCCTCCCCCGCCAGCCGGGCCCGGTCGACAGCGTTCTGCCGGTACGCCTGAGCGAGCAGGTTGGTGGGCGACGACTTCGTCACGGTGTCGAACCGGCTGATCGCCTCCGCGTCCCGGCCGGCGAAGAAGGCATCCAAGCCGCTGCGGTACACCCGGTCCGGATCCGCGAGTCCGCCCTGGACGCCGGCCTCGCCGAGCAGGCCGGTCACCACTTGGATCGGCACCAGGGCGCGGTTGGCTCCGCCGTTGGCAGCCCGGTCGTTGTCGAGCACCCCGACGACCCGACCGCTGGTGTCGACGGCGATGCCCCCGTGTGAGTAGATGCCGACGTCGCCGTTGATCCGGGCGACGGCGACCGCGCCCTGGTTGGCGGTGCCGGCCACCTGCACGGACTTGGACTGGAGGGTGTAGGTCGCGGCCCGGAAGTCGGTGTCGGTGGTGCTGTACCCGAGCACGAGCAGCGACGTGCCGGAGCCGAGGGTGGCCTCCGTGTTCAGTTCAACCGCGGGAACGTTGGTCTGGGTGAGCTTCACGAGCGCCAGGTTGCCGTTGTCGACGGGAAGGACGCGTACCACCTCGACCGGCGCCGCCGGGTCGGCCGTCAGGTCGCCGCGCGCCACGTTGAGCTGCCCGAACACCTCGTTGGTGGGCTCGGTCCCGGGTTCGTTGCCGGTGAAGCTGGTGGTGGCCATCCTCGTGCGGACGTACTGGTCCAGGCCCGACGCCGTGAGCTTCTTCTGCTCGATGAGGATCCGACCCAGGGTGTAGAGCGCCCGCTCCCGGGTGGCGTCCTCCGCCGGCCGTACGCACTGACCGTTGGTGAGCGCCTGGCCGCTCGCATTGACCACGAATCCGGTGCACCGCCGCTTGAAGGTGATGGGGGTGGCGCTGAGCGGGACGTTGGACTTCGTCTCCCGCAGCACCCCGGTGAAGACCGCCTCGATGAAGACCATGGCGGGCGCCGCGATGGCCAACGCCCGTTCCTCCGGGCTGTACGGCGCCGCCTGCGCCCAGGGCTTCAGGCCCGGGTTGACCGCGGCCCCGTTGGGGAACGCCGAAGGACCCACGGTCGGGGTCGGCCCGGGCTGGGCGGACTCGCCCGGGGCGAGCACCCAGACCGCGGCACCCGTGCCGAGGGCGACCACCAGGATGAGGGCCGCGACGCCCATCCAGACGCCGGCACGTCGTTTGGGCGGCTCCGACGGCCTGATCCGGGGAGCCTGCGCGGAGAACGGGTCGTACGGCGCAGCGGCCGGCTGGGCTGCCGGCGACAGGGGTGCGCTGGCGACCGGCTGCGCGGGTGTCACGGTGGTCGGCGCGTCCCAGGAGGGCGCGGCGGAGACCGGATTCGGAGTCGACGCCTCCCTCTGCTCGGGCATCGGTCCGGCCTGCACCGCCCACGGGGCGTGTGGCGGAGCGGACGTCGGATGCGGCGCGCCGGACACCGGATGCGGGGGCGTGGAGGCAGGCTGGGAGGACACCGGTCGGGATGGTGCAGACACCGGTGCCGGGGCGTCCGGCCCGGGCGACACCGGGTGGTATTCGACGCCCAACGCGCGCAGGAGCTTCTCCGCGCCGGGGCCGGCCTCGGCGGGATAGGCGACCCAGGGGGCGGGGGCCGAGAAGTCCGCGTACGTGTAGGCCTGGCCACCGGGCCCCTGGGCCAGCACGTTCGCCATGGCCGAGTAGGCCTCCCGCCAGCGTGGGTCGTTCGCCACGACAGCGTCGAGCACGGCCACCGTGACGAATCGGCCCTGCGCGTCGATGGCCGCCCATGCCTTCCCGACCTGGCAGGTGCCCAGGATGTGGGTGAACCTGTACGGGCCATCCGGCTGCATGCCAACTCCTCCGCTCGACCGCCGTGCGGATCCTACAGAGGCGATGCTCGCGCGGGCCTCGGCCGGTCGTCGGGCGGACAGCGCCCGCACCGGTTCCGTCGCGACTCGAACACGGTCCGAAGTCAGCGCATTTGTCCATATTAGAAGTAACGCTGCGGGCTGGCGTCGCCGCATTGCTTGTGAAAGTTTTCATGCATAGAGTCGCGGCATGAATGAGGGAGCTGTCGTGGCGCCCACCGAGCGGGTGCTGGACCTGTTCCAGGGGGTCCGGCTCACCCCCACCCAGCGCCGCATCGCGCACTGCCTCGTGCAGCACGCGCCGGCCGCCGCGTACCTGTCGGCGGCCGAGGTCGCCGAGCTGGCGGGGGTCAGCCAGCCGTCGGTCACCCGGTTCGCGGTCGCGCTAGGCCATGACGGCTACCCCGCGCTGCGCCGCCGGCTGCGCGAGCTGTCCGCCGGCGCCCCGGGCGACGCGACCGGCGCCGACAACGAGCTCCAGCAGGCGGTACGCGCCGAGATCGGCAACCTCGACCGCCTCGCCGGGCAGCTCGCCGACCGGGACCGGATCGCCGAGACCGGGAGGCTGCTGGCCGCCAGCCGCCCCCTGCCGGTGCTGGGCCTGCGCGCCGCCGCCCCGCTGGCCGCCTACTTCGCCTACTTCGCCGCGAAGGTGCACCCCGACGTACGGGTGCTCGACGACGGCGGCAGCCTGCTCACCGACCGCCTCGAACAGGCCGCCGAGGCCGGGGCGGGCGCCCTGCTCGCCTTCGTCCTGCCCCGCTATCCCCGGGAGACCCTGGACGCGCTGCGCGAGGCGCGGGCTGCCGGCCTCACCGTGGTGGCCATCACCGACTCGCCGGTCAGCCCGGCCACCGAGCACGCCGACGTGGTGCTGCCCGCCGCGGTCGGCGCGCAGCTCGTCTTCGACCTGCACACCGCGCCGATGACCCTGGCCATGGTGCTGCTCCAGGCCATCTGCGACGCCACCCCGACCGACACCCAGCGCCGGCTGGAGGCCTTCGAAGCCTCCGCCGCCCGCCGCCAGTTGTTCCTCGGATGACCCGGAGGAGAGCCGAGATGACCCAGCCCGTCCGCGCCGCACGCGGCACCGAACGCACCGCCCGTGGGTGGCCCCAGGAGGCCGCGCTGCGGATGCTGATGAACAACCTCGACCCGCAGGTGGCCGAGCGCCCCGACGACCTGGTGGTCTACGGCGGCACCGGGAAGGCGGCGCGGGACTGGCCGTCGTACCACGCGCTGGTGCGTACCCTGACCGACCTGCGCGACGACGAGACCATGCTGGTGCAGTCGGGCCGGCCGGTGGGCGTCATGCGTACGCACGAGTGGGCGCCCCGGGTGCTGCTGGCCAACTCGAACCTGGTGGGCGACTGGGCCACCTGGCCGGAGTTCCGTCGCCTCGAACAGCTCGGCCTCACCATGTACGGGCAGATGACCGCCGGCTCGTGGATCTACATCGGCACCCAGGGCATCCTCCAGGGCACCTACGAGACGTTCGCCGCCGTCGCCGCGAAACGGTTCGGGGGAACCCTGGCGGGCACGCTGACGCTGACCGCCGGCTGCGGCGGGATGGGCGGGGCGCAGCCCCTCGCGGTCACCATGAACGGCGGCGTCTGCCTGATCGTCGACGTGGACCGGACCCGCCTGGACCGGCGGGTGCACGACCGCTACCTCGACGAGGTCGCCGACTCCCTGGACGACGCCGTCGAGCGGGTGCTCGCCGCGAAGCGGGACCGGCGGGCGCTGAGTGTCGGCGTGGTCGGCAACGCGGCCACGGTCTTCCCGGAACTGCTGCGCCGGGGTGCCGACATCGACATCGTCACCGACCAGACCAGCGCGCACGACCCGCTGTCGTACGTGCCGGAGGGGGTGGAGTTGGCCGACGCGCCGGACCTCGCGAAGGCGAAGCCGGCCGAGTTCACCGACCGGGCGCGGGCGTCGATGGCGAAGCACGTCGAGGCGATGGTCGGGTTCCTGGACGCCGGCGCGGAGGTCTTCGACTACGGCAACTCGATCCGGGGCGAGGCGAAGCTCGGCGGCTTCGAGCGGGCCTTCGACTTCCCCGGCTTCGTGCCTGCGTACATCCGGCCGCTGTTCTGCGAGGGCAAGGGCCCGTTCCGGTGGGCGGCGCTCTCCGGGGACCCGGCCGACATCGCCGCGACCGACCGGGCGATCCTGGAGCTGTTCCCGGAGAACGAGTCCCTCGCACGGTGGATCCGGATGGCCGGCGAGCGGGTCGCGTTCCAGGGCCTGCCGGCGCGGATCTGCTGGCTCGGCTACGGCGAGCGCGACAGGGCCGGGGTGCGGTTCAACGAGATGGTCGCCTCCGGCGAGCTCTCCGCGCCCGTGGTGATCGGCCGGGACCACCTGGACTGCGGCAGCGTGGCGAGTCCCTACCGGGAGACCGAGGCGATGGCCGACGGCTCCGACGCGGTCGCCGACTGGCCGCTGCTCAACGCGCTGGTCAACACCGCCAGCGGGGCGTCCTGGGTGTCGATCCACCACGGCGGCGGGGTCGGCATCGGCCGGTCCATCCACGCCGGGCAGGTCTGCGTCGCTGACGGCACGGCGCTGGCCGGGCAGAAGATCGAGCGGGTGCTGACCAACGACCCGGCGATGGGCGTCATCCGGCACGTCGACGCCGGCTACGACGACGCCCGCGAGGTCGCGGAGGCCACCGGCGTGCGGGTGCCGATGGCGGAGGGGGACAACCCGTGAGCACGAGGAGTGCAGCGCAGCGGAGCCCCGCAGTCGCGAACAACGGAGGTACCGCATGAGCGGCCTCGCCGGTCGGTTCCGGGCGCTGTGGGACGAGATCGCACCGGTCGGGCGCGACGAGGGCAGCGGCGGCTACCTGCGGTACGCGCTGACCGGGCCGGAACTGCGGCTGCGGGAGTGGTTCCGCGCGCAGGCCGACCGCCGGGGCATGCCGGTCACCGACGACGGCAACGGCAACCTGTTCGCCCGGTGGGGTGACCCGAAGGCCGGCGACGCGGTGCTGACGGGCAGTCACTTCGACTCGGTGCCGCACGGCGGGGCCTACGACGGGCCGCTCGGCATCGTCAGCGCGTTCCTCGCCGTCGACGAGCTGCGCGCGGCCGGCGTCGCGCCGGCCCGACCCGTGGTGGTCGGCGCGTTCGTGGAGGAGGAGGGCGCGCGGTTCGGCGTACCGTGCCTGGGGTCGCGGCTGCTCGCCGGGGAGATCGCGGTGGAGCGCGCGGCCGGGTTGCGCGATGGTGGCGGGGTGAGCTTCGCCGAGGCGCTGGGCGCCCGGCCGGCGGGCGCCCGGCCCGAGCTGCTCGGCGGCTTCGCCGCCTTCGTCGAGCTGCACGTCGAGCAGGGCCGCGCGATGGTGGACGCCGGCGCGCCGGTCGGGGTGGCCAGCGCGATCTGGCCGCACGGCCGCTGGCGCTTCGAGTTCACCGGCGAGGGCAACCACGCCGGTACGACCCGGATGGCCGACCGCCGCGACCCCATGCTGACGTACGCCTTCACGGTGCTGGCGGCCAACAAGGAGGCGCGGCTGCGCGGCGCCCACGCCACCGTCGGCCGGGTGGCGGTCGAGCCGAACGCCACCAACGCGATCCCGTCGAGGGTGACCGGCTGGCTGGACGCCCGGGCCGCCGAGCCGGAGACGCTGACGGGGCTGGTCGACGCGGTACGCGCGAAGGCCGCCGAGCGGGCCCGCCGCGACGGTACGGAGGTGGCGCTTACGGAGGAGTCGGCCACCCCGCTGGTCTCCTTCGACGGTGGCCTGGCCGACCGGCTGGCGACCCTGCTCGACGCGCCGGTGCTGCCGACCGGAGCCGGGCACGACGCCGGGGTGCTCGCCGCGCACCTGCCCACGGCGATGCTCTTCGTGCGCAACCCGACGGGGGTGTCGCACTCGCCGGCGGAGTCGGCCAGTGACGCCGACTGCGCGGCCGGGGTCACCGCCCTGGCCCGGGTGCTGGAGGAGCTGGCATGCCGCCGCTGACCACGATCGGGCGACGTTCTCCTTCCCGTCTGCGGGGCCGGGGTCGCTGTTGCGGCCCTTTCGAGCTGATGTCGCAGACGACTCAGCCCGGCGGCGATCGGCCGGCACCACAGCCGACCCGGCCCCACCGTGATCGACTGATGTCGCAGACGATTCAGCTCGACAGGGGGCACACGACATGACCGGGACCCGCTGGCTGGCCGAGTACGCCTGGCTGCCCGACCACGCCGAGCCGACCCCCGACGTGCTGATCGAGACGACCGACGGGCGGATCACCGGGGTGACGCCGCTGACGGCCGGGAGCACGCCGCCCGCCGGGGTCGAGGTCATGACCGATGCCGAGCGGCTGCCCGGGCTGACCCTGCCCGGGCTCGCCAACGCGCACTCGCACGCGTTCCACCGGGCGCTACGCGGGCGCACCCACGGCGGGCGCGGCGACTTCTGGACCTGGCGTGACCGGATGTACGCGGTGGCGCAGCGGCTCGACCCGGACTCGTACCTGGCCCTGGCCCGGGCGGTCTACGCCGAGATGGCGCTGGCCGGGATCACCTGTGTCGGCGAGTTCCACTACGTGCACCACGACCCGGACGGCACCCCGTACGCGGACCCGAACGCGATGGGTGCGGCGCTGGTCGAGGCCGCCGCCCACGCCGGGATCCGGATCACCCTGCTGGACACCTGCTACCTGACCGCCACCGTCGACGGGGAGCCGCTCGCCGGGCCGCAGCGACGCTTCGGCGACGGCGACGCGCTGCGCTGGGCGGAACGGGTCGACGCGTTCCGGCCCGCCGACGACCACGCCCGGGTCGGCGCGGCGATCCACTCGGTGCGCGCGGTGCCCGCCGGACAGCTCGCCACCGTGGCCGGCTGGGCGGACCGGCGCGGCGCACCCCTGCACGTGCACCTCTCCGAGCAGCCCGCCGAGAACGACGCCTGCCGGGCCGCGCACGGCTGTACCCCGGCCCGACTGCTCGCCGACCGGGGGGCGCTCGGCCCGAACACCACGGCCGTGCACGCCACCCACCTGACCGGCGGCGACCTCACGCTGCTCGGGGACGCCGGCACGGGCGTCTGCCTCTGCCCGACCACCGAGCGGGACCTGGCCGACGGGATCGGCCCGGCCCGGCGGATGGCCGACGTCGGCCTGCCGCTCAGCCTGGGCAGCGACAGCCACGCCGTGATCGACCTCTTCGAGGAGGCGCGCGCGGTCGAACTGGACGAGCGGCTGCGCACCCGCCGGCGCGGGCACTTCGGCCCCGCCGAACTACGCGACGCGGCCACCGTCGGCGGTCACGCCGCGCTGGGCTGGCGCGACGCCGGGCGGATCGCCGTGGGGGCGCGCGCCGACCTGGTGACCGTACGGCTGGACAGCCCGCGCACGGCCGGCGTACCGCCGGTGGGGGTCTGGTTCGCGGCGGGCGCCGCCGACGTCGCGCAGGTCGTGGTGGACGGCCGGACGGTGGTGCGCGACGGCCGGCACCTGACCGTCGACGTGCCGGCCGAACTGACCGCGACGATCGAGGAGGTGACCTCGTGAGCAGTCTGCTGGTCGACGACATCGGCGAGCTGGTGACCAACGACCCGCCCGGCGACGAGGGCGGCCCGCTGGGCATCCGGCGCGACGCCGCCCTGCTGGTCGAGGAGGGGCGGGTGGCCTGGATCGGGCCGTCCCGCGACGCGCCGGCCGCCGACCGGCGACTGGACGCCCGGGGCGCCGCCGTGCTCCCCGGCTTCGTGGACAGCCACGCCCACCTGGTCTTCGCCGGGGACCGGGCCGCCGAGTTCGCCGCCCGGATGGCCGGGCAGCCGTACACCGGCGGCGGCATCCGGACCACCGTCGGCGCGACCCGGGCGGCCACCGACGACGAGCTGCGGGCCACCGTGCGCCGGCTGCGCGGCGAGGCGATGCGGCAGGGCACCACCACCATGGAGATCAAGAGCGGGTACGGCCTCACCGTCGCCGACGAGGCCCGCTCGTTGGCGATCGCCGCCGAGGTCAGCGAGGAGACCACCTTCCTCGGCGCGCACGTGGTCCCCGCCGAGTACGCCGACCGCCCCGACGACTACGTGGGCCTGGTCTGCGGGCCGATGCTGGCCGCCGCCGCGCCGCACGCCCGCTGGATCGACGTCTTCTGCGAGCGGGGCGCGTTCGACGTCGACCACGCCCGCGCCATCCTCGCCTGCGGGCAGGCCGTCGGGCTGGGCGTGCGGGTGCACGCCAACCAGCTCGGCCCCGGGCCGGGCGTCCAGCTCGGCGTCGAGCTGGGCGCGGCGAGCGTCGACCACTGCACCCACCTGACCGACGCCGACGTCGACGCGCTGGCCTCGGCCGGCGAGACGTGGGTCTCCGGATTCGAGCCGACCACCGTCGCGACCCTGCTGCCCGGCGCCGAGTTCTCCACCCGCTCGCCCTACCCGGACGCCCGCCGACTGCTGGACGCCGGCGTGATCGTGGCGCTGGCGACCGACTGCAACCCCGGTTCGTCGTACACCTCGTCGATGCCGTTCTGCGTCGCGCTCGCCGTACGCGAGATGCGGATGACCCCGGCGGAGGCCGTCTGGGCCGCGACCGCCGGCGGCGCCCGGGCGCTGCGCCGCGACGACGTCGGGGTGCTGCGGCCCGGGGCCCGGGCCGACCTGATGATCCTCGACGCCCCGTCCCACCTGCACCTGGCCTACCGGCCCGGTGTGCCACTGATCCGCCAGGTTCTGCGCAACGGAGTGCCCCAATGACCGTCACCGTCCTGCCCACCGGGATCTCCCCCGCCGACGTGCTCGCCGTCGCGCGCGGCACCGCCAAGGTCGTCCTCGACCCGGCCACCGTCGACGCCATGACCGTCAGCCGGTCCATCGTCGACGGCATCGAGGCCGCCGGCCGGCCGGTCTACGGCGTCTCCACCGGCTTCGGCGCGCTGGCGAACACCTTCGTCGCGCCCGAGCGGCGGGCCGAGCTCCAGCACGCGCTGATCCGCTCCCATGCGGCCGGGGTGGGCGCGCCGATGCCGCGCGAGGTGGTCCGGGCCATGATGCTGCTGCGGGTCCGCTCGCTGGCGCTCGGCCGCTCCGGGGTCCGGCCCCTGCTCGCCGAGGCGCTTGTCGACCTGCTCAACCACGACGTGACGCCGTGGGTGCCGGAGCACGGCTCGCTGGGCGCCTCCGGCGACCTGGCGCCGCTGGCGCACTGCGCGCTGGTGCTGCTCGGCGAGGGCTGGGTGCTCGGCCCGGCCGGCGAGCGGCTGCCCGCCGCCGACGCGCTGCGCCGGGCCGGGCTGTCGCCGGTCGGGCTGGCCGCCAAGGAGGGGCTGGCGCTGATCAACGGCACCGACGGCATGCTCGGCATGCTGCTGCTGGCGATCCACGACGCCGCGCACCTGTTCACGATGGCCGACGTCACCGCCGCCCTCGCCATCGAGGCGATGCTCGGCTCGGAGCGGCCGTTCCTGCCGGAGCTGCACGCCATCCGGCCACACCCCGGGCAGTCGGCCTCGGCGGCGAACATCCACCGGCTGCTCCAGGACTCCCGGGTGATGGACTCGCACCGCGACGACCTCGCGCACGCGGTGCAGGACGCGTACTCGATGCGGTGCGCGCCGCAGGTCGCCGGGGCGGCCCGGGACACCCTGGACTTCGTCCGGACGGTGGCCGGGCGGGAGCTGGTCTCGGTGGTGGACAACCCGGTGGTGCTGCCCGACGGCCGCGTCGAGTCGACCGGCAACTTCCACGGCGCGCCGCTCGGCTTCGCCGCGGACTTCCTGGCCATCGCCGCCGCCGAGGTGGGCGCGATCGCCGAGCGCCGGGTGGACCGGCTGCTCGACGTCACCCGGTCCCGGGAGCTGCCGGCGTTCCTCTCCCCCGACGCCGGAGTCAACTCCGGGCTGATGATCGCCCAGTACACGGCGGCCGGGATCGTCGCGGAGAACCGGCGGCTCGCCGCGCCGGCGTCGGTCGACTCGCTGCCCACCAGCGGCATGCAGGAAGACCACGTCTCCATGGGCTGGGCGGCGGCCAAGAAGTTGCGCACCGTGCTGGACAACCTGACCAGCCTGCTCGCCGTCGAACTGCTCGCCGGGGTACGCGGGCTCCAGCTGCGCGCCCCGCTCACCCCGTCGCCGGCCGGGCGGGCGGCCGTCGCGGCGCTCGGCGGGATCGCCGGGGAACCCGGGCCGGACGTCTTCCTGGCCCCGCTGATGGAGGCCGCCCGGGCCGTGCTGGCCGGGCCCGAGCTGCGCGCCGCCATCGAGCGCGAGATCGGCCCCCTCGACTGACGGCCCGCGCCGGGCCGCCGTGGCGCCACGGTGGCCCGGGCGCCGGCCGGGTGTCAGCCCGCCAGCACCGCCACCCCGATCAGCACGGGCACGGCGGCCACCGTCGACAGCAGGATCGAGTCGCGCGCCAGGACCGTGCCCCGGCCGTAGCGGATCGCGTAGACGAAGACGTTCTGCGCCGTCGGCAGTGCGGCGGTGACCGTGCAGGCCAGCACGAGGTTGGGCGGCAGCCCCATCGCGAAGCGGGCGACGAGGTAGGCGACGGCCGGCTGGACCACCGTCTTGAGGACGACCGCGAGCCGGACGTCGCGTCCGGTGTCGCCGGAGCCGGGCCGCGGTGCGCCGTGCAGGGAGAGGCCGTACGCGATCAGCGTGGCGGGCACCGCCATCGCCGCGACGAGTTCGATCGGCCGCAGGACCGGCTCCGGCGG
The DNA here is from genome assembly GCF_008806585.1 of Micromonospora sp. AMSO12t. Classification (NCBI taxonomy): domain Bacteria; kingdom Bacillati; phylum Actinomycetota; class Actinomycetes; order Micromonosporales; family Micromonosporaceae; genus Micromonospora; species Micromonospora sp. AMSO12t. The sequence continues at coordinate 2,734 of NZ_WAAS01000061.1, read as the reverse complement.
CAGCCAGCCGGTCAGGCTGGCCGCGACGCCCAGCGCGCACGCGATGGTGACCGGGTTGGTCAGCGGCTGGAGCACCACCGTGCCGAGCGACGGCCTGCTTCCCGCCGTGGCCGCCTCGAGGAAGGCGAACGCGACGGGCGTCATGACGACCAGTTGGAACATCAGCACGGGCGCGACGAACGAGGCGTCCCCGAGGACGTAGACCGCGACGGGGATGCCGATGTTCGCCGCGTTGACGTACGACGAGGCCAGCGCGCCGATCGTCGCGTCCGCGACGGAGCGACGCCAGCAGAGCCGCGCGACGGCGACGAACACCGACGCCACGGCGGTGGTGCTGACCACCGTGACGACGAGGGCGGACGAGACGACCGCGGGCACGTCCGCCCGGGCCACCGTCTCGAACAGCAGCGCCGGAGTCGCGACGAAGAACGCGACGCGGGAGAGGACGGTGGCCGCCTCCGGCCCCAGCACCCCGCCGCGGCCGAGGGCGTAGCCGACGGCGATGACGGTGACGATGACGGCGAACCCCGTCAGCACCCCTCCCACCGGGGCGGGTCCGTCAGCTCGCGGGCGGCAGCACCTTGGCGACCAGCTTGGCCAGCTCGCGCAGCGCCTTGCCCCGGTGGCTGACCGCGTCCTTCTCCTGCGGCGTCAGCTCCGCGTTGGTGCGGTCCTGACCGTCGCCGAGGAAGATCGGGTCGTAGCCGAACCCGCCGTCGCCGCGCGGCGACCGGAGCAGCCGGCCGCTCTGCCGGCCGTCGACCAGGTGCTCCTTGCCGCCGGGCAGCACCAGGGCCACCGTGCAGACGAAGGACGCGGCCCGGTTCTCGTCGGGCAGGTCCGCGATCTGGTCCAGCACGAGCTGGAGGTTGGCCTGGTCGTTGCCGTGCCGGCCGGCCCAGCGGGCGCTGAACACCCCCGGCATGCCGTTGAGGGCCTCGACGGCCAGCCCGGAGTCGTCGGCGATCGTCGGCAGGCCGGTGCGCCGGCAGCCCTCCCGCGCCTTGATCAGCGCGTTCTCGCCGAAGGTCAGGCCGCTCTCGGGCAGCTCCGGGTATTCCTCGACGTCGTCCAGCCCGATCAGGGCGACGCGGTGCGCGCCGAGCGCGCCGTCGAGGATCCGCTGGAGCTCGACGAGCTTCTTGCGGTTACGGGTGGCGAGCAGCACCTTGTTCATCAGAATCCACCTTTGTTCGCGACTGCGGGGCTCGCAAGCTCACTCCTCGCGCTCACGGGAGGGAGAGCGCCTTCCGCTGGGCTTCGGCCAGTTCCACGCAGCCGGCGACGGCCAGGTCGAGCAGGGCGTCGAGCTGCTCGCGGGCGAACACGCCCGCCTCCCCGGTGCCCTGCACCTCGACGAACTCGCCGGTGCCGGTGCACACCACGTTCATGTCGACCTCGGCGGCGACGTCCTCGGTGTAGTCGAGGTCCAGCCGGGGCTCGCCGTCGATGATCCCGACGCTGATCGCGGCCACCGAGCGGTGCATCACCTTCTCCGGCTTGCCGGCCAGCGACTTGCGCCCGGCCAGCCAGGTCACCGCGTCGTGCAGCGCCACGTACGCGCCGGTGATCGCGGCGGTGCGGGTGCCGCCGTCGGCCTGGAGCACGTCGCAGTCGAGCACGATCGAGTTCTCGCCGAGGGCCTTCAGGTCGATGGACGCCCGCAGGCTCCGCCCGATCAGCCGGGAGATCTCGTGCGTACGCCCACCGACGCGGCCCTTCACGCTCTCCCGGTCGGAGCGGGTGTTGGTGGCCCGTGGCAGCATCGCGTACTCGGCGGTGACCCAGCCGAGCCCGGAGCCCTTGCGCCAGCGGGGCACGCCCTCGGTCACGCTGGCGGTGCAGAGCACCCGGGTGCCGCCGAACTCCACGAGCACCGAGCCCTCCGGATGGGTGCTCCAGCCCCGGGTCAACGTCACAGGTCGGAGTTCGTCGGGTCGCCGCCCGTCAGGTCGCGCCATCCCTGCACCCTATGCGGTGCGGTGGTCGTGCCGTTCCGGGGTGCCCCGGCCCGGTCGACGGCGCGTCCGCCACCCGGATCAGTCGCACTCACGGATGCGGACGTTGAGCACGAGCGGCCGGTCCCAGCCGCTCGGCACCTTGTCCAGGCCGGTCGTCGTCACGGTCGCCCGGCAACCGTTCGCCCGCCACGTCCAGGTGCAGGTGGGGCCGCCGTACTGGAAGCCGTGGGCCACGCAACGCGTCAGGTCCTCGATCCTGGCGTCCTGCGCTCCGGCGGTGACGAGCCAGTCGTGCACCCGTTCGCCGAGGTCCACCGGGCACCGCCCCTGCGGGCAGGTGAACCGGTACACCTGCGACGACGCGTCGTCGCCCTCGACGAGCCCGTCGGAGGTGAAGCTGTGCGGCCGCCCCCAGTCCGCGAGGATCGCGCGCCGCTCGGCCATGTCCTGCCGGGGCTCCCACCAACCCAGGTAGCCCGCGATGCCGCCACCGGCGCAGAGCCCGGTCGCGAGCAGCCCGGCGAGCAGCACGAAAAGCACCCGCAGCCCGGTGGACCGGCGCGGCGGTGCCGAGCCGGACCCGGCCGACGGAAGGCCGGCCACCGGCGGGTACGCGACGCGTTGTCCGGGCGGCGGGTAGGGCCCGGCGGCCGACGGCGGGTACGGCCCGGCGGCCGACGGTGGGTGCGGCGGCGGGTGGCCTGGCCAGGTCCCGGCCGGGGCCGGCGGGAACAGCGGACCAGGCGGGCCGGGCGGGCCCGGACGTCAGGCCA
>NZ_WAAS01000060.1:0-30757 GCF_008806585.1 Micromonospora sp. AMSO12t | reverse complement strand
CACCCCGAGCCTGGCACGCCGAACTTGGCGCACTCGCGCTCGCCACGCCCCCCGGGCCCGGGCCCGACACACGCTGTCGAGCTGATGTCGTAGACGACTCAGCTCGACAGCGAGGCAGGCTCGACCGGCCAGGCAGGCACGGCAGGCAGGCACGGCAGGCCAGCACGACCGGCCAGGCACGCACGGCGGGCCTGGCAGGAGCGCTCCCGTCAGCAGGCGCCCGCGCCGGAGAGCGCCCCCTCCTGCCCTCGGGCATGGGGCAGCTCGACAGTCGCGCACGGCCTTCTGACGCCGGCACCGGCGCCGCTCGGTCCGGCGCACACCGGTGTCGGCTGCGGTGGGAGGCGAGCCAGGTGCTCAGGCCCGTTCGAGGACCTCCGAGACCAGGTCCTTCGCCTCCTGCTGGATCCGGGCGAGGTGCTCCGGGCCCTGGAAGGACTCGGCGTAGATCTTGTAGACGTCCTCGGTACCCGACGGCCGGGCGGCGAACCAGCCCGACTCGGTGGTCACCTTGAGCCCGCCGATCGGCGCGTCGTTGCCGGGCGCGGCGGTGAGGGTCGCGGTGATCGGCTCGCCGGCCAGCTCGGTGGCGGTCACCTGCTCCGGCGAGAGCTTGCCGAGCACGGCCTTCTGCTCGCGGGTCGCCGGCGCGTCGATGCGGGCGTACGCGGGCGCGCCGAAGCGCTCGGCCAGCTCCGCCCAGTGCTCGCTGGGGGTGCGGTCGGTGGTCGCGATGATCTCGGCGGCGAGCAGGCAGAGCAGGAGGCCGTCCTTGTCGGTGGTCCAGGTGCTCCCGTCGCGGCGCAGGAAGGACGCGCCGGCGCTCTCCTCGCCGCCGAAGCCCACCGCGCCGTCGAGCAGCCCGGGGACGAACCACTTGAAGCCGACCGGCACCTCCAGCAGCGGGCGGCCCAGGTCGGCGGCGACCCGGTCGATCATCGAGGAGGAGACCAGGGTCTTGCCGACGGCGGCGGCGGGGCCCCACTGCGTGCGGGTGCGGAACAGGTGGCCGATCGCCACCGCGAGGTAGTGGTTGGGGTTCATCAGGCCGCCGTCGGGGGTGACGATGCCGTGCCGGTCGGCGTCGGCGTCGTTGCCGGTGGAGACCTGGTAGTCGGCGCGGGCGGCGATCAGGGAGGCCATCGCGTTCGGCGAGGAGCAGTCCATCCGGATCTTGCCGTCGCCGTCCAGGGTCATGAACCGCCAGGTCGGGTCGACCGTCGGGTTGACCACGGTCAGGTCCAGCCGGTGCCGCTCGGCGATCTCGCCCCAGTAGGCCACGCTCGCGCCGCCGAGCGGGTCGGCGCCGATGCGCACCCCGGCGTCGCGGATCGCGTCGATGTCGATCGCCGCCGGCAGGTCGTCGACGTAGCGGGCGAGGAAGTCGTACGACCCGGTGGTGTCGGCGGCGCGGGCCCGGGCGTACGGGATCCGCCGGACCTCCTTCAGTCCGTCGGCGAGGATCGCGTTGGCCCGGTCCTGGATCCACCTCGTGACGTCGGTGTCCGCCGGGCCGCCGTGGGTGGGGTTGTACTTGAAGCCGCCGTCGTCGGGCGGGTTGTGCGACGGGGTGATGACGATGCCGTCGGCGAGCCCGCTGGTACGCCCCCGGTTGTGGGTGAGGATGGCGTGCGACACCGCCGGGGTGGGCGTGTAGCCGTCGCGGCTGTCGAGCAGCACGGAGACCTCGTTGGCGGCGAGGACCTCCAGCGCGTCCACGGCGGCCGGGGCGGAGAGCGCGTGGGTGTCGCGGCCGAGGAAGAGCGGCCCGTCCAGGCCCTGCTCGCGGCGGTAGTCGCAGAGCGCCTGGGTGACCGCGAGGATGTGGTCGGAGTTGAACGCGTGGCGCAGGCTCGACCCGCGGTGCCCGGACGTGCCGAAGGAGACCTGCTGCGCCGGGTCCTGCGGATCGGGGTGCTCGGCGTAGTAGGCGGTCACCAGCCGCGGCACGTCGACCAGGTCGGCGGGCTGGGCGGGCTTGCCGGCCCGGGGATGACTGCTCACGGTTCCACCTTCTGTCCCTTGCCGATCACCACGATGCCGTTGTCGGAGACCGTGTAGCGCTGCCGGTCCTTCTCCAGGTCGACGCCGATCTCGGCCCCCTCGGGCACGATCACGTTCTTGTCGAGGATCGCCCGGCGCACGACCGCGTGCCGGCCGATGTCGACCCCCTCCATCAGCACCGCGCCGTCCACGTGCGCCCAGGAGTGCACCTTCACCTTGGGCGAGACGACCGAGTTCTCCACCAGCGAGCCGGAGATCACCGCGCCGGGCGACACCATCGAGGCGACCGCCCGGCCGACCCGCTCACCCCACTGGTGCACGAACTTGGCCGGCGGGTACGTCAGCTGCCCGGTGTAGATGGGCCAGTCGAAGTTGTAGAGGTTGAACACCGGGTGCACGTTGATCAGGTCCATGTGGGCGTCGTAGAAGGAGTCGAGCGTCCCCACGTCGCGCCAGTAGCCGCGGTCCCGGTCGGTGCTGCCGGGCACCTCGTTGTCGCGGAAGTCGTAGACGTTGGCCTCGCCGCGCTCCACCAGCATCGGGATGATGCTGCCGCCCATGTCGTGCTTGCTGGTCTTGTCCTCCGCGTCGCGCTCGACCGCCTCGCACAGCGCCTTGGTGCTGAACACGTAGTTGCCCATCGACGCGTAGATCTGGTCGGGCGCGTCGGGCAGGCCGACCGCGTCGGTGGGCTTCTCGCGGAACGCCCGGATCCGGCGGCCGTCCTCGCCGACCTCGATGACGCCGAACTGGTCGGCCATCGACAACGGCTGCCTGATGCCGGCCACGGTGACGCCGGCGCCGGAGGCGATGTGGTCCTCCACCATCTGCCGGGGGTCCATCCGGTAGATGTGGTCGGCGCCGAAGACGATCACGTGGTCGGGCTGCTCGTCGTGGATGAGGTTGAAGCTCTGGTAGATCGCGTCGGCGGAGCCGGCGAACCACCACGGGCCGCGGCGCTGCTGCGCCGGCACCGGGGTGACGTAGTTGCCGAGCAGGGTCGACATCCGCCACGTCTTGGTGATGTGCCGGTCCAGCGAGTGGGACTTGTACTGGGTCAGCACGACGATCTTGAGATAGCCGGCGTTCGCCAGGTTGGACAGGACGAAGTCGACCATGCGGTACATCCCGCCGAACGGGACGGCCGGCTTGGCCCGGTCCGTGGTGAGCGGCATCAGGCGCTTGCCTTCTCCGCCGGCCAGGACGATCGCGAGCACCTTGGCAGCCATGTCCAGACGCTATCTACCCCGCCGTCACTTCACCACTCGTACGGCACAGTTCCACAGCCGGGTGCGGCGGCGCGTTCTGCACTAGGGTGCCGTTCATGAACGACTCCGCCGGGCTGCGCGTCGACCTGCTGACCCGTGAGTACCCGCCCGAGGTGTATGGCGGCGCCGGTGTGCACGTCGAGTACCTGGCCCGGGAGCTGCGCCGGCTCGCCGACGTACGGGTGCACTGCTTCGGCGCGCCACGCACCGAGGCGGGTGTCACCGCGTACGCCGAACCGGCGGGCCTGACCGGCGCGAACGCCGCGCTGCGGACGATGGGCGTGGACCTGGAGATGGCCGCGGCCTGCGCCGGCACCGACGTGGTGCACAGTCACACGTGGTACGCCAACTTCGCGGGGCACACGGCGAAGCTGCTGCACGACGTGCCGCACGTGGTGACCGCGCACAGCCTGGAGCCGCTGCGGCCGTGGAAGGCCGAGCAGCTCGGCGGCGGCTACGCGCTCTCCTCCTGGTGCGAGCGCACGGCGTTCGAGGCGGCCGACGCGGTCGTCGCGGTCAGCGAGGGGATGCGGCGCGACGTGCTGACCGCCTACCCGGCGGTGAACCCGGACCGGGTCCGGGTGGTGCACAACGGCATCGACACGGCGCAGTACGCCCCGGACCACGGCACGGACGTGGTGGGCCGGCTCGGCATCGACCCGGCCCTGCCCAGCGTGGTGTACGTGGGGCGGATCACCCGGCAGAAGGGCCTGCCCTACCTGCTGCGCGCGGCGCGCGACCTGCCGGCGGACACCCAGCTGGTGCTGCTCGCCGGCGCACCGGACACCCCGGACATCGCCGCCGAGGTGGAGGGCCTGGTGACGGAGCTGCGGGCGAAGCGCTCCGGGGTGGTGTGGGTCGCGGAGATGCTGCCGAAGCACGAGGTGATCCAGGTGCTCACCCACGCCACGGTCTTCGTCTGCCCCTCGGTCTACGAGCCGATGGGCATCGTGAACCTGGAGGCGATGGCCTGCGAGACGGCGGTGGTGGCCACCGCCACCGGCGGCATCCCCGAGGTGGTCGCCGACGGCGAGACGGGGCTGCTGGTCCCCATCGAGCAGGCCACCGACGGCTCCGGCCGGCCGCTGGACCCGGACCGCTTCGTGGCCGACCTGGCGGCGGCGATGAACGAGCTGCTCGCCGACCCGGCTCGCACCGCCGACTTCGGCCGGGCCGGCCGGCAACGCGCCGTCGACCACTTCTCCTGGGACACCATCGCCGCCCGCACCCTCGACCTCTACCGCTCGCTGCTGAAGTGAGTCGGCAGGGTCGTCGATCCGGCACCTGACCGTCGAGACCCCAGTCGCCGACGGTGGGCAGAATGGCGGCATGGGCTGGCGGAGGAGACGTGCGCCGATCCGGCTGCGCAGCCGGTGGCTGCCCGGGTACTGGCTGCGCCACCCTCTGCTCAGCCTCGTGGTCCTGCTGGTCGGGGCCGTGGGGCTCTTACTACTACTGGCGTCCACGGCCGCGGGTGGGCGATGCGGCCACCGTGGTCTATGACCCCGCCTCACCCGACGCGATCGTGCGCGACGTACGCATCGGCGACGACCGGTACGCGGCGTGGGTCGGCATCGGCCTGGTCGTGGCGTTGGGATCGGGTGGCGGTGTGTTCCTGTGGCGCACCTGGCCGATATGGCGCGAGAACGCCGAAGACTGGCGATCCGGACGCCACTTCGCCTGATGGCGAAGCGGGGTCAGGTGGCGTGCAGGGCGGCGGCGAAACGCCGGCCGGCTCGCTGGCCGCGCGGCCTCAGCCCGTCGGGGTGATCAGATCGAGCTTCGGGAAATAGGTGCGGTAGCGGGTGCCGTCGCGGGTGAGCAACCGGTACCCGCACACCGCTGCGTGCGCCCCGATGTAGAAGTCGGCGATCGGCGATCGCTTGACCCCTCCCTGGGAGCGGCATCTGGCGTAGGCCTTCCCGGCCAGGAACCCGGCCGGGTAGGGCAGTTCCTCGCGGAGGAAGTCCGCTGCTGGAAGCGCCTCGTCGAGTTCCTCGATGGTGTCGAACCGGACGGAGACCTCGGCGTAGACGATCGGGTTGACCACCAGGGCGCCGGCGTCCCGGGCGGCGGCGAGGGCGTCACTCGACCAGCCCGCCCAGTTCGGGTCCTCGGTGAAGATGTCGAGCAACACGTTCGTGTCCACCAGCGTCGTGGCGGAGTCGGTGGGCCGCGGTGCCAGCGCGCGGAGCCGCTCACTCCCCACGTAGCAGCTCCATCAGCTCGTCGGTGGACATACCGGTGGTCTGCTTCGCACCGCCGCGACCGCGCATGTGCCGGACCAGGCGCTGGCCCCTGGTCTCCGCGCCACTCACCCGGACGATCCGCAGCGCACCGCCCTCCTCCACGACGTCGACCTCGTCGCCCTCGTGCAGCCCGTGTCGGGCCCGCAACGCGGCCGGGATCGTGACCTGGCCCTTGCTGTTGAGTTTCATGACGCCCCCCTCTACCACGTAATACAAACGATACGTGTCGGGGATGGGTTCGGGCAGGCCACAGGCCGCCTCAGGTGACGTGCAGGGCGGCGGCGAGGCGGGCCAGGCCGGCGGGGGCGGCGGCGTACCGGGCCACGGTGGCGACCAGGTCGCGCACCGCCGGCCGGTCGTGCACCTCGCTGCGCGCGGTGCGTTCGGCGTCCAACAGCGCCCGCCCCGCCCGGACCATGTCGCCGGCGAGAGCGTGTACGCGGGCCACGTCGAGCAGGTACGCCGCCCGGTGCTCGGGCGGCAGCCACCGCCACTGCTCACCGCAGACCAGCCGCTCGTGCCGTACCGTCGCCGCCTCGACGTCCCCGACGGCGGCCTCGGCCACCACCCGCGCCGCCTCGACCGACGCCCGGCCGAAGCCGCCGCCGACCGCTGCCGCTGCCTCGGCCTGGTCGAGCAGGGCGGCCATCCGGCGCTCGTCTCCCCGGCCGGCAGCGGCGAGGGCTCCTTCGTGGCAACCGAACCGCCCGCCTGAACCCCAATCTTCCACCCCCTGGGCATAGCGTTCCGAATCTCGGGATAGCAGTAGATCTTGGCAGGAAACGGCCCTTGGAGGGGCCATTCGGTACCAAGATCTACAACGCCACCGTGCCCACGCCAGCCACCGTGCCCAGGCCAGCCATCGTGCCCACGCCAGCCACCGCGCCTTGAGCGACGACGGCGGACTCGGGCGGATGGTGCGGGCACCAGGTGTCCGCCGGGCCCTGACCGGACCTCTCTGGACACGTCGGGAGGGAGGGCGATGGGGTGCTTGGCCGCGCGCGAAAGGATCTCGCGCAGTAGGTTGAACCGGTGACTGGACGGTTCCCGATCGAAGACGTCTCCCCCGTCGTCTCCTGCGGTCGCTACCCGGCCAAGGCGGTGGTCGACGAGCCGGTGCCGGTGTCGGCCCGCGCCTACCGGGAGGGGCACGACGCGCTCGGCTGCAACGTGGTCTGGCGTGGTCCCGACGGGCGGGCCCGACCGTTCACCCGGATGCGCCCCGGCGAGCCCGGGCAGGACCGCTGGCACGCGGTGATCCGCCCCGACGCGGTCGGCGAGTGGGTGTTCACCGTCGAGGCGTTCCAGGATCCGTACCTGACCTGGCAGAACGCGGTCACCAAGAAGATCGCCGCCGGGCAGGGGCCGGCGGACCTGGCCAACGACCTCGCCGAGGGCGCCCGGGTGCTGACCGCGGCCGTGAAGCTGGTGCCGGCCGGCGACGCGGGGCGGGTCCGCGCGGCGGTGGCGGCGCTGGGCGACGCCGACAGGGAGCTGCCCCGGCGGGTCGCCCCCGCGCTGGAGCTGGCCGACCTGCTCTGGGAGCACCCGGTCCGGGAGCTGGTCACCACCGGCGAGGAGCACCGGCTCTGGGTGGACCGCCGGCGGGCGCTCTTCTCCGCCTGGTACGAGTTCTTCCCCCGCTCGGAGGGGGCCGTCCCGGCCACCGCCGACGCGCCGGCGCGCTCCGGCACGTTCGCCACCGCCGTCGAGCGCCTGCCCGGCGTCGCGGCGATGGGCTTCGACGTGCTCTACCTGCCGCCGATCCACCCGATCGGCCGGGTCAACCGCAAGGGCCCCAACAACTCGCTGACCGCCGGGCCGGACGACGTCGGCTCGCCGTGGGCCATCGGCGCCGCCGAGGGCGGCCACGACACGATCCACCCCGACCTGGGTACGCCGGAGGACTTCCGCGACTTCGTCGCCGCCGCCGCCGAGCAGGGCCTGGAGGTGGCGATGGACCTGGCGTTGCAGTGCGCGCCGGACCACCCGTGGGTGACCGAGCACCCGGAGTGGTTCACCACCCGGGCCGACGGCAGCATCGCGTACGCGGAGAACCCGCCGAAGAAGTACCAGGACATCTACCCGGTCAACTTCGACAACGACCCGGAGGGCATCCGGGCCGAGGTCCTGCGGGTGGTGCTGCACTGGGTCGGCGAGGGCATCCGGATCTTCCGGGTGGACAACCCGCACACCAAGCCGTTCGACTTCTGGCACTGGCTGATCGCCGAGGTGAAGAAGGTCGACCCGGACGTGCTCTTCCTCGCCGAGGCGTTCACCCGGCCGGCGATCATGCACGGGCTGGGCAAGGTCGGCTTCACCCAGTCGTACACGTACTTCACCTGGCGCACGTCGGCGGCGGAGATGCGGGCGTACTGCGAGGAGCTGGTCGAGGCGGCCGACTACATGCGGCCCAACTTCTGGCCGAACACGCCGGACATCCTGCACGAGTCGTTGCAGCACGGCGGCCCGCCGATGTTCAAGATCCGGGCGGTGCTGGCCGCGCTGCTCTCCCCCTCCTGGGGCATGTACGCCGGCTACGAGCTGTTCGAGCACGTCGCCCGCCCCGGCGCGGAGGAGTACCTGGACAACGAGAAGTACGAGCTGCGCCCCCGGGACTGGGCCGGCGCGCAGGCGCAGGGCCGCTCCCTCGCGCCGTTCATCGCGGTGCTCAACCGCGTACGCCGGGAGAACCCGGCCCTGCACCAGCTGCGCAACCTGGTCTTCCACGACATCGACAACCCGGCGCTGCTCTGCTGGTCCAAGCACGACCCGGAGACGGGCAACACCGTGCTCGTGGTCTGCTCGTTCGACTCGCGTGAGGTGCAGTGGGGCAACACCACGCTGGACATGCCCGCGCTCGGCCTCGACTGGCACGACCGGTTCACGGTGCGCGACGAGCTGACCGGCGCCAGCTACGACTGGGGGCAGCGCAACGCCGTGCGCCTCGACCCGTACCTGCAACCGGCGCACGTGCTGACGATGCGGCGACCCGCGCCCGGTGCCGGCCCCGCGCCGGCGCAGGCGGCGCCGGACCTGACCGTCGAAGACGTTCCCGACGACCTTTCGGGCGGCACCGCCCCCACCACTCCCGCCCAGAAGGACGACGCCCGATGGACCAGTTGATCGCCGGCGCCACGCACGACCCGCACGCGGTCCTCGGCGCGCACCCGGCCGACGGGCGGACGGTCGTCCGGACGCTGCGCCGGGGCGCCGCCGACGTCGCCCTCGTCGTCGACGGCGAGCGGCACCGGATGCGGCGGGTGCACGACGTCGGCGTGTTCGAGGCGGAGGTCGCGGGCGAGGTGCTCGACTACCGCGTCGAGGTCGACGGCCGGACCCACGACGACCCGTACCGCTATCCGCCCACCCTGGGCGAGCTGGACCTGCACCTGATCGGCGAGGGCCGGCACGAGCGGCTCTGGGAGGCCCTCGGCGCGCGGGTCTTCGACGAGGGCGTGGCGTTCACCGTCTGGGCGCCGAACGCGCGCGGGGTGCGGGTGGTCGGGGACTTCGCGGGCTGGGCGCCGGACGACGGCTGGCCGATGCGCTCGCTCGGCGGCAGCGGGGTGTGGGAGCTGTTCGTCCCGGGCGTCGGGGCGGGGGCCCGCTACAAGTACCGGATCCTGGGCGCCGACGGGCAGTGGCGGGACAAGGCCGACCCCCTGGCGGCGTACGCGGAGGTGCCGCCGGCCACCGCGTCGGTGGTGCACCACTCGACGTACGAGTGGGGCGACGCCGACTGGCTGGCGCGGCGGGCCCGGCGGCAGCCGCACCAGGAGCCGATGAGCGTCTACGAGGTGCACCTCGGCTCGTGGCGCCCCGGGCTGAGCTACCGGGAGCTGGCCGAGCAGCTGACCGCGTACGTCACGGAGCTGGGCTTCACCCACGTGGAGTTGCTGCCCGTGATGGAGCACCCGTTCGGCGGCTCCTGGGGCTACCAGGTCACCGGCTACTACGCGCCGACGTCCCGCTTCGGCGACCCCGACGAGTTCCGGCACCTCGTGGACGCGCTGCACGCCGCCGGCATCGGCGTGATCCTGGACTGGGTGCCTGCGCACTTCCCCAAGGACGAGTGGGCCCTCGGGCGCTTCGACGGCACCGCCCTCTACGAGCACCCCGACCCGCGCCGGGGCGAGCACCCCGACTGGGGCACGTACGTCTTCGACTTCGGCCGCCCGGAGGTGCGCAACTTCCTGGTCGCCAACGCGCTCTACTGGTGCGACCAGTTCCACGTCGACGGGCTGCGGGTGGACGCGGTCGCCTCGATGCTCTACCTGGACTACTCGCGCCAGGAGGGGCAGTGGCTGCCCAACCGGCACGGCGGCCGGGAGAACCTGGAGGCCATCGCCTTCATGCAGGAGGTCAACGCGACGGTCTACAAGCACCACGCCGGGGTGACGATGATCGCCGAGGAGTCCACCGCATGGCCGGGGGTCACCCGCGCCACGGCCGACGGCGGGCTCGGCTTCGGGTTCAAGTGGAACATGGGCTGGATGCACGACACCCTGCTCTACACGTCGAAGGACCCGGTCCACCGGCAGCACCACCACCATCAGCTCACGTTCTCCCTGGCGTACGCCTGGAGCGAGAACTACGTGCTGCCGATCAGCCACGACGAGGTGGTGCACGGCAAGGGCTCCCTGGCCGGCAAGATGCCCGGCGACACCTGGCAGCGGCTGGCCAACGTACGCGCCCTGCTGGCGTACATGTGGGCGCACCCGGGCAAGCAGCTGCTCTTCATGGGCTGCGAGCTGGCCGACGACCGGGAGTGGAGCGAGGAGCGGGGCCTCGACTGGTACCTGCTGCACGACCCGGCCCGCGCCGGGGTGCAGCGGCTCGTCGGCGACCTGAACCGCGTCTACCGGGACACCCCCGCGCTGTGGGCGCAGGACACCGAGCCGGCCGGCTTCCGCTGGATCGCCGGCGACGACGTCGCCAACAACACCGTCTCGTTCGTCCGGATCGCCCCCGACGGCGCGACCCTGGTCTGCGTGGCGAACTTCTCCGCCCTGCCACTCGAGGACTACCGGATCGGGCTGCCGGCCGGCGGCACGTGGGCGGAGGTGCTCAACACCGACGCCCACCACTACGGCGGCTCGGGGGTGGGTAACCTGGGCGCCGTGCACGCCGAGGACGTGCCGTGGCACGGGCTGCCCGCCTCGGCCGCGCTGCGGGTGCCCCCGCTCGGCGTGCTCTGGCTGCGCCGCGACTGACCGTACGCCGGAGACGCCTCGGCCGTCCTCCTCGCTGCAAGGCTCAGCCGATCGCGGGATGGACCGTCATCTCCCTCTGTTCGACGTCGATCCCGAAGCCCGGAACGACGACTTCGGGGACGAAGGGGAGATCCGTGACCCTGTCCTGCCCCGTGCGCGCGTCGAGGATCAGCGGCCCGTTGCTGGTGGATCCGTAGACCACGCCACGTCGGGCGGCCGTGATTTTGGGCGCCTCCCGCCCGGAATCCTTCCCGGGCACCTGCCACAGTCGCTCGTGGGACGTGGTGTCATACGCGACCATGGTTCCGGTCCGGCTGACGAGGTGCTGCGAGCAGACGACGACGCTCTCGTCGTCGTATCGGCAGACGCTGGCGCCACCTCCCGTCTCCAGGCGGATGACCTCGCGACCGGTCCTGATGTCGACGATCCCGTTGGGCCCGTCGCCGCGGCGGCCCACCGGGTACACCTGGAGCAGCCCGCCGCCGAGTGGGCCGTTGATCAGGTTGCCGGCGGGCTTCGTCTCCTCGTGGGCCCACACCTGGGAACCGTCCGAGGCGGCGAGCCCGATCGTCGAACTCGGGACCCTGTGCGCATCCGCTCCGGAAGTCATGCCGGCGACGACGTCGCCGTCGAGGGCTCGGGCCTGGAAGGCGGGCTTCGTCCACCGGACCTTGCCGGTCCTGGCGTCGAGAACGGCGGTGAAGTCGCCGCTGACGCCCGTGTCGTACGAGTCGGTGGACAGCACGACATGGTCGGAGCTGGCCGCCACCACCTTGTCGACCCCGAGGCTGCCGTCCTCGGGGATGCCCCTGTCGTCCACATCCGACTGCCAGCCGGGCGCGCCATCGGCCAGCCCGAAGCTCGCCACCCGCAGCACGGTGCGGGCGGGAACCGTTCCGCTGCCTACGATATCCACCCGATAGGTCACGAAGGCGGTCGGCTTGCCGTCCACCTCCGCGATCATCGGCCCGGTGTTGCCCAGCCTGACCGGCGGACCGGCCAGCGGCGCACTCCAGCGACGCGCACCCGTGGCCAGGTCGTACGCGGCGAGGGCGTTCTTGCCGTCCAGCAGATACGCGGCCCCGTCCCGGAGCTGGAACATCCTGCTGGGCAGCGGTATCCGGACCGGCTTCGCGGCGAAGGCCAGCGGAGAGTCGAGTGCCGACGACTCGGAAGGGCTCGCGGTGGCGGTGGTCTTCGGCGGAGGCGGTGGCGTGTCGTCACTACATCCCGAGACACCTACGGCCAGCGCCAGCACGGCTGCCGAACCGGCGGCAACACGTCGGCGCATGAGCCCTCCCGCGGTCACGGAAACGTATTTGTCGGCCCGACTCTAGCGTTGGCCGGCCCGTTCCCCGGGGCGGCGGGACGCCCCGGGGAACGGGCATGCTCAGAGGCGGGTGATCCGGACGGCGTCGGCGACGACGTACCCCTGGGTGCTGGTCCAGCGGCTGACCCCGACGACCTGGCGCGTCCCCGCGGCAAGGTCGTAGGTGCCGAGCACCCGCCACTGCCCGCCGCCGGTGCGCTGGTCGACGGTGGCGGTCACGTTCCCGTTCGCCGTCGCCACCAGGTGCGGGGTGGCGCTGTTGTAGCCGGGGTCGGCCGGGTACCAGACCTCGACCCGGTACGAGCCCGCGGCGGGCAGCGTCGCGGTGAACCAGGCCGGGTCGCTGACCGCCTGCGGGCTGGCGAACCGGTAGTTGGCCCCGTAGCGCGCCGGGAGGTACGACGACGTGCCCCAGGTGGCGGCGGCCGTGAAGCCGCCGGCCGTGGCGTTGTCCACGATCACACTGAACGTACCGCCGGTGCCGGTGACCACCCGCGCGTTGCTCGCGGCGCTCTCGTGGTGCAGCCGGTCCAGCGCCGTCACCAGGTAGCGGTACGTCGAGCCGACCGCGGCGGTGGCGTCGGTGAACGTCCCGGTGCCGCCCGAGGCGCGGACCGTGCCGAGCAGGTTGCGGGCGTCGGCCAGGTCGCAGGCGTCGACCGCGCCGTCGCCGGGCAGCCGGTACACCGCGTACGCGGCGGTGCTGCCGGTGGCGCCGCGCTGCCAGGTGAGGGTCACGCCGCCGGTGCCGCGTACCGCCGAGGTGAGGTTCGGGGCGGCGGGCGCGGCGCCGCCCACCCCGGCCGGCGCCAGCGCGGGCCGGCGGTAGTGGTCGGTCGCCGTCCGGGAGACGGCGCCGATGCGGTCCGCGCGGACGTCCTTGGCGCTGAAGTGGATGTCGCCGACGATCCTCGGGTAGCTGCGGTTCAGCGTGAGGTGGTCGGTCAGCTCGGCCGGGTCCTGCCAGGCGGCGTCCTGCCCGGACGCGCCCGCGCGGTAGGTGGCCTGCCCCACGAGGAGCTGCACGTCCGTGCCGGCCACGGTCTCGGACCACCAGCGGACCAGCTCCGCGTAGTCGGCCGCAGGGTGGCCGATGTGCCAGTAGATCTGCGGGGCGATGTAGTCGACCCACCCCTGCCGCACCCAGCGCCGGGTGTCGGCGTAGATCGCGTCGTACGACTGGAGGCCCGTGGTGCGCGAACCGAGCGGGTCGGTGCCGGCGTTGCGCCAGATGCCGAACGGGCTGACGCCCAGCTTCACCCACGGCTTGGCCGCCCGGATCTTGTCACGCATCTCCCGGACCAGCAGGTTGACGTTGTTGCGCCGCCAGTCGCCGATGGTGCTGAAACCGGCGCCGTACTGGGCGTAGGTGGCCTGGTCGGGGAACGCCACCCCGCTGACCGGGTACGGGTAGAAGTAGTCGTCCCAGTGCACCGCGTCGATGTCGTAGCGCTTGACGGCGTCCAGCATCGCGTCCTGCACGAAGGCGCGGACGGCGGGAATGCCGGGGTTGTAGTAGATGTGCCCGCCGTAGGTGACGGTCCAGCCCGGGTTCTTGCGGGCCGGGTGGCTGGCCGCCAGCTTGGTCAGGTCGGTGTGGTTCGCCACCCGGTACGGGTTGAACCAGGCGTGGAACTCCAGGTTGCGGGCGTGCGCCTCGGCCACCATGAAGGCCAGCGGGTCGTAGCCGGGGTTGCCGCCCTGGGTGCCGGTGAGCCACTGCGACCACGGCTCGTACGTCGACGGCCAGAACGCGTCGGCGGCTGGGCGGATCTGCACGACGACGGCGTTCATCCGCCGCTGCTTGGCCAGGTCGAGCCAGCCCCGGTACTCCGCCTGCTGGGCGGCGGGGGTGAGCCCCGTGCGGCTGGGCCAGTCGATGTTGGCCACGCTGGCGATCCACATGCCGCGCAGCTGCCGCTTCGGGGTGGCCGGGTCGGTCACGCAGGCCGCCCGGGCGGCGACGGGCACGGTCTCCGGCGTGGCGGGACGGGAGGCGGGGGCGCCCGTGGGGACGGCCGCGCCGAGGGCCAGCGCCGCCACCAGCGCCAGCCCGGACAGGTATCGACCATAATCTCTACGCACGAAAAGATATTCAGCGTTGCCGCGGCGCTTTGCAAGTATCCTTCACGATTTTCACCGACCGGGGTCACGTCGGCACCCGACGGTGAGGCTGCCGGCCCAGCCTGTGGGCGATCGCAGGCCGTTGGCCCCCGACCACCCTGCCGCCGATCGAGCGGCATCGAGCGGCGGAGTGGGCCCCCTACTCACAGCGGAGGAATCGGACGGTATAACCCTGGTCAGGATCACCGTCGTAGCCAAAAAGCCCGATATCGCCGTCAACTGTGCGAACTTTGAGCTCGGCAGACCTTGCATTCGCCGACGAGCCGAGCACCTCGAATTCCAGATCGAGGCTGGGCGATCGGGCAGCATCATCATAGGACCAACGGCCATGTCCGCCCGCAGGCCGCCTGCCACCGAAATCCCGATCCAGCACATACCCTTCGGCGAACTCGTCATCATCGTGAAGAACGGTGAAGAAGTCATGCGACAACTTCGTGAGAACGAATTCACCTTCCTTCTTCACCGTCAACAGGTCTCCGCTTCCGGAACACCAGGTCCCCGGCACGTCATCGGCCTTGATCGGCGGTGGCTCCGTCTGCCCGCAGGCACCGAGAAGGACGCTCGCGATCAAGCAGACCCCTGCCATGAGCAGAGCGTTGACGCCGCGAGAGTCGCGCCGGACCTTCTGCACTGCCGTCAACTGGCGACCACCTCGAACCAGTGGAGGTTTCTGCTGATGCTGGAGATCGACCCCGGTGCCGCCCCGGGCGCCCCGCCCGGCTGGCCGAGGTGGCCCCGCAGCAGGCCACCGTCGAACTGCCCGACCACGGCCCAAGGTGCTACAAAAGCCGCACCCCCAAGGGGACAACGGGGTTCAGGCTGAACATGATCATCATGAATCCCGAACAGCAGCCACAGCGTCAGGCCACCTGCCCAGTTCGTCCTGTTCCTCATCCGCTTCTTAGCAGGAGAAGGACACCCACGACCACGTCGCAGCAGGCTGCGTGAATGCGTTGAGCCGGCCTCACGCCGCTACCGCCCTTTCGTACCCGCCACCGTCACGCAGCGACCACTTGCGGGCCACAAGGGTGGCACCCGTGACGGCGGCAGCGACGAGCGCGGCCTCGATGGCCATGATGAGCGGGTGGGTGCTGTAGCCGACCGCCCTGGCGAACCCCATGGTGACCGGCATGGCGATCGCGCCGCCGATCGGCAGCAGCACGATCATGGCGTTCGCGGTCTGCCGGATCCGTGGCAGATGCCCCAGCCGCGCCCGTACCGCGATGACCGCGCCGCCGACGGCGAGCGCGGCTGCGGTGCCGTAGTAGAGCAGGACCGCCAGCACGGTCGGCATCCGGAACCCGCGCGGCACGTCGATCCACGCGACCAGGATCGGGTACACGAGGACAAGCGCGATCGCACCGACGCAGGCACCGAGCACGGCGCCGGTCAGGGCGGTCTGCGTCAGGCGGGCGTACTCGTGTCGAACGCGCTGCACTCCGGCCTCGTCGGCCAACTGTCGCGCGAACCCCCGAAGGTCGGAGCCCAGGAGTTGCTCCGGCGTGACACCGTCGGCGGCGGCTGAGCGCAACTCCAGCCGGAGATCGGCAGCGAGCACCGCGCGGTCCCGGCGACGAATGCCGCATGCCCGCCATTCCCGTTCAGCAGCCACCATGGCCTCGTCGATGGCGTCCACAATCAACTCCTTGCGTTGTCGGAGGTGGAGTCGGTCAGAGCGGTGTTCACGGTGTGGACGAACCGCGTCCACTGCCGCCGCCACGCGTCCAGACGCTCCTGGCCGGCGTCGGTGACCGCGTAGACCTTGCGGGGCGGCCCTGTCGGGCTGGCTTGCACCTCGTCGACGACGAGGCCGAGACGACGCATCCGGGTCAGCAGCGGGTAGATCGTGCCGTAGCCGACGCCCTCGATGCCGATCGCCTCAAGTCGGCCGACCAGCTCGTAGCCATGCGTCGCCCGCCTGGCGAGCAGGGCCAACAGGCACATGTCGAGGGCGCCACGCAGCAACTGCGTCTGCCTGTCGCCGTCGTCGGAGGCCCCGGAGCCGGCCGCTATCATGCGGCACACACTACCTCGACTATTATGCGTTGCCAAGTAGTTGCAGTCGGCGGGGCCATGAGTGCGATGCGAGCGGTACCTGCCCGCGGGGCAGGCTCGATGCCGTGCGGCCCCGGCGGGGCCCGGTCAGAAACAGGCTCGGAGGGCTGCCGGTCGGCGGTCCGTCAGACCAGGCCGGCGTCGCGCAGCAGCTTCCAGAGCCCTGCGCCGTCGGGCGCGGAGAGCCACTTCTGCCCCACCGGCCCCGCCGACGACTCGCCGGCCGGGGTGGGCAGGCTACCGGCCAGCACCGCCTGCGTGGGCGAGAGCCGGCGGATACCCACGCCGGCCACGTTCTCCGGGTGGGCGGCGGCGAACTCGCGGTAGATCTCCGGGTCGTGCTGCCCGTCGTCGCCGACCAGCAGCCACTTCACGTCCGGGAACTCCTTGGCCAGCCGGGCCAGGGTGACCCGCTTGTGCTCCCGCCCGCTGCGAAACCAGCGGTCGGCGGTCGGTCCCCAGTCGGTCAGCAGCAGCGGGCCGGCCGGGTAGAGGTGCCGGGACAGGAACCGGGTCAGCGTCGGCGCCACGTTCCAGGCGCCCGTGGAGAGGTAGAAGACCGGAGCGCCCGGGTGCGCGGTGACCAGCCGCTCGTAGAGCACCGCCATGCCGGGCACGGCGTTGCGGGCGTGCTCGTCGAGGACGAACGTGTTCCAGGCGGCGAGCAGCGGCCGGGGCAGCGCGGTGACCATGACCGTGTCGTCGATGTCGGAGAGGATGCCGAAGCGCACCTCCGGGTCGAGGATGCGCACCGGCGCCTCGACCGGCTCGGCGTCCGGCAGGCTGATCCGCACCGAGCCCCAGCCGGGCGGCAGGTCCGCCTCGACCACGGCGTCGACGAACCCGCTGCGGTCGGCCCGCGCCTCGTGCCGTTCCCCGCCGGCCTCGATGGTGACCGTGACGTGCTTGGCTGGCAGCGTGGTGAAGCTGCGCCACCCGCGCACCTTCTCCAGCCGGCCGCGCTGGCGGGTGTCCGGCCGACCCAGCAGCACCCGGCACATCACCCGCACCCAGCCGGGCGCGCCGTAGCCGGTGTACGCGATGACGTTCGTCCGCCAGCCGGTGCGCCGCAGCCGGCGCTCGACCAGCGAGTGCACGGCGTCCTCGATCCGCGCGGCCCGGTGCAGGTTCGGTACGGCCAACTGGCCGGCGGCAGTGGGTGGCACGCCAGCAACCCTGCCACAACCCGGCCACCTCGGCCACGCGAGGCGATCTTCCCCGGCCGTCGGGAAGCCCGACGTCATGCCCGCCGTGGTCCGGCGGATCGTCCGCGCTGCGCCGATCCGCCCCGGCCGGCCCCGACGGCGTGAAACACTCCGGTCGGGACGACGACGGGGGCGTTGGTCGTGTCGCAACCAGTGCGCAAGCGTGGGCGGTGGCGCCCGCAGCTAGACCGGCCGGCGCTCGTGGCGCTGATGCTCGGGCTCGCCGGGGTCGGCTACCGGCTGGTCCTGACCCTGCACACGGTGCCCGTCTCCAACAGCGACGAGGCGACGTTCGGGCTGGCCGCGCTGCACATCGCGCAGGGCCGCGAGCTGCCGGTCTTCCTCTACGGGCAGCGCTACATGGGGGTGCTGGAGTCGTACCTGGCCGCGCCGCTGATCGCGGTGGCGGGGCCGGGCTGGCCGCTGCTGCGCCTGCCGCTGCTGCTGCTCTACGCCCTCTTCCTCTGGCTGATCCACCGGCTGACCCGGCGGATCGGCTCGCCCTGGTTCGCCACCGGGATCGTCGGCCTGCTGGCGCTCGGCGGGGAACGGGTCGTCCGGGACCAGCTGACCGTGGTCGGCGGCCGCCCGGAGGTCAAGGTCGCGGTGCTGGCGATGCTGCTGATCGCGGTGGGCCTCGCCCGGGGAACGGTGCGGCACCGCCGGCTGGCCGTCGGGCTCTTCGGCCTGCTCGCCGGGGTGTCCGTCTGGTCGGACTGGCTGATCCTGCCCTACCTGGCGGTGGCCGCGCTGGTGCTGGCGTGGGTGGCCCGCCGGGAGCTGCTCGGTTGGGCCGGGGTGCTGCTGCTGGCCGGGTTCGCCGTTGGGATCGCGCCGATGATCCGGGACAACCTGCTCGCCCCGCCCGGCGAGGACTCGCTGTCGGTGTTCCGCGAGATCAGCACCAAGGCCGGGCCGACGCCGCCGTGGTCGCGGCGCCTCGACGGCGGACTGTTGGAGGGGGTGCCGCTCGCCGCCGGCCTCTGCCCGATCGACGGCTGCGCTCGTTGGCAGGGCTGGTTCGGGCTGCTCTACCCCGTGCTGCTGGTGGTCGCCGCCGCGCTCGCCGTCCTCGCGTACCGCCGGGCCGCGGGCGCCCCGCGCGGCGAGCGGGTCGGCCCGGTGGTGCACCTCTCGCTGGTCGTCGGCGCGGCGTTGACCCTGCTGTCGTACGTGCGCAGCCCTCTCGCGGCCACCAGCCCGCTGGACAACGCCCGCTACCTGTCGGTGCTCCAGCTCTCCCTGCCGGCGGTGCTGTGGCCGCTCTGGGTGGCGGCGGTCGCCTGCTGGCGGGGCACGGTCGGCGCGCTCGGCCGCCTGGCCGGCGCGCTGGCCACCGCCGTGCTCGCCGCGCTGGCCGCGACCACGCTGGTGGTCACCGTGCTGTTCGCGGCCACCGGCACCGGGGCGTCCCGGATCGAGGAGCGGCAGGCCCGCGAGCTGGCCGACACGCTCCGCACGGGCGGCCCCCGCGAGGTGTACGGGGACTACTGGACCTGCAACCGGCTGATCTTCAACACGGCCGAGGCGGTGGTGTGCGCGGTGCTCGACGGCGACCTCACCCCCGGGCAGAACCGCTATCCCGCGTACTGGCGGCAGGTGGGGCGGGCCGACCGGCCCGGGTACGTGCTGGCGGCCGACTCGGCGGCGGAACGGCGGCTGCGCCGGCTGCTGGGCGACCAGGCCGACGCCGCGCTGGTCGCCGACGTGGGCGGGTATCGCGTGTACCACCCCCAGACGCCGGTGCGGCCGTGGCGGTAGGGCCGGCCCGTACGCTGGCCGGACCGGCGCGCGGACGCCGCGCCAAGCCGAGGAGTCACCGATGCTCATCCTGCTGCCGCCCTCCGAGGGGAAGGCCGACGCCGGCACCGGCCGGCGGCTCGACCTCGCCGGGCTCTCCCTGCCGGAGCTGACCGGCGCCCGGGAGGAGGTGCTGACGGCGCTGGTCGCGCTCAGCGCCGACGGCGACGAGGGGGCGGCCCTGGCGGCGCTGGGGATCAGCGAGGGCCAGCGCGGCGAGTTGCGCCGCAACGCCCGGCTGCGGGCGGCGGCCACCGCGCCCGCCGGCCGCGTCTACACCGGGGTGCTCTACGAGGCGCTCGATCTCGCCTCGCTGCCGGCGACCGCGCAGCGGGCCGCCCGCCGGTCGGTGCTGATCAGCTCGGGGCTCTGGGGCGCGGTACGCCTCACCGACCGGATCCCGCCCTACCGGTGCCCGATCGGGGCGCGGCTGCCGGGGCTCGGCGCGCTGTCGGCGTACTGGCGGCGGGCGCTCGCGCCGGCGATGGCCGCGGCGGCCGGCGACGGGCCGGTGCTCGACCTGCGCTCCGGCGCGTACGCGGCCACCTGGGCGCCGCGCGGCGAGGTGGCCGACCGCACCGTGACCGTCCGGGTGCTGCACGAACGCGAGGTCGACGGCGTGCCCGTCCGGTCGGTGGTGAGCCACTTCAACAAGGCGACCAAGGGCCGGCTGGTCCGCGACCTGCTGACGGCGGGCATCCGGCCGCGTACCGTCGGCGGGCTGCTGACCGCGCTGCGCGACCTGAAGTATCCGGTGCTGGAGCAGCCCGCCCCGCCCGGTCGGCCACGCCAGGTCGACGTGATCGTCACGGAGCTGTAGGACAGCCGCAAGATTTCCTCAAGGCTGGGGCCGATCGGTTTCCCCGGCGGCGTCGAGCGACCACGGTAGAGGGACCCCGACGCCGACAAGGAGTGCCCAAGTTGGCTCCCGAACAGATCCTGCTCGATCGGCCGCGCCTGCCCGCGACGCCGCCGCCGTTGGACTGGTCCACCCTGGCGGACGCGTTCGAGGCCGCCTGCCTGCTGCGCTGCACGCCCCCGCCGGCCGTCGTCGGCACCCGCCGGCCGGCGGCGGAGCACCGCCCCCCGTCGGTGGAGTTCAACCGGGAGGAGGCGGCGCACCGCATGCGTCAGCTCCTCCACCGGCTGGACGTCCCCATCGAGCACGAGGTGACCGTGGGCGGCCTGCGCCGCCGCTTCGAGCTGCACCGGCTCTCCGTGCCGCACCAGCACCGGCCGGCGTACGCGAGGACGCTGGAGGCCGGCTGGCGGCAGGGCCGGCGCGAGCTGCTGGGCGGGCCGGTCCCGGGCGCGTCGACCGTACGGCGGGCGTGGCGGCCCCGGCTGGCCGCCGCCGCCTGGCGGGCCGCCCTGCTCGCCGGTGGGCGGCACGTCCGCCGGCACATCCTCGGCGTCCGGATCACCGACCGGGAACTGGCCGCCATCCTGGTACGCGGGGCCGCCCTGCTGGACGTTCCGGCGCTGCTGCGCCCCGGCACCGGCTGTTACCTGGTCTGTGTCGCCGACGGCCCGGACCGCCAGCGGATCCTGCACAGCACCGCGCTGGATCCCGCCCACCTGCGCGAGCGGTCGTGATTGCCGGGTGAGCACGTTCGGCAGCGCTGCGGACCGGTCGCGTACCGCAGCGAGCTGACCATCGTCACCGACACCCGCCGGGTTCCTAGCCCGGTCGGTGGGCGGCGGGTTGCGGCGACGGCCCGCACGGCGCAGAGTGCAGCGCGTGAGTCGCACCGGGTTCCGCCGTGTCCGCCCGCGCCGTGTCCACCCGCCGGCGCTGCTGGCGCTGCTGCTGGTGGTGGCGTTGCCCGGCGTCGCCGGCTGCCAGGACGCTCCCGAGCCACCGGTACGGATCCGGATCGCGACCGGCAGCCCGACGGCGGTCTACCACGCCTTCGGGCAGTCCCTGGCCGCCGTGCTCAACCGGGAACTGCCGGACGTCCGGGCCAGCGTGGTGGTGACCGCCGCCTCGGCGGAGAACGTCCGGCTGGTCGGCTCCGGCGAGGCCGAGCTGGGTTTCACCCAGGCCGACGTGCTGCCGGCGGCGCCGGCGACGCACCCGTCCGTGGTCGCGGTCGCCCGGGTCTACGACGACCTGCTGCACCTGGTCACCACCGCCGGCGG
Source organism: Micromonospora sp. AMSO12t (assembly GCF_008806585.1). Taxonomy (NCBI): domain Bacteria; kingdom Bacillati; phylum Actinomycetota; class Actinomycetes; order Micromonosporales; family Micromonosporaceae; genus Micromonospora; species Micromonospora sp. AMSO12t. The sequence continues at coordinate 9,364 of NZ_WAAS01000060.1, read as the reverse complement.
TCCCGTCCGCACCCTGAACGACCTGCGCGGGCGGCGGGTGTCCGTGGGCGCGCCCGGCTCCGGCACCGAGATCACCGCCGTCCGGCTGCTGGAGGTGGCCCGCCTCGGTGGTGACCGGGTACGCCAGGAGCACCTCGGCCTCGACGACTCGGTCGCGGCGCTGCGGGCCGGCACGATCGACGCGTTCTTCTTCTCCGGCGGGCTGCCGGTCAGGGCGCTGGAGCAGCTCACGGACGACAGCGCGACCCGGATCGTCGACCTCGGCGAGTGGACCGGGCCGCTCCGCGAGAGCAACCCGGAGGTCTACGTCTCCCGCGACATCCCCCGCTCGGTGTACGGCACCGACCCGGTGACCACGGTGGCCAACCCGAACTTCCTGATCGTCCGGGCCGACCTGCCGACGCCCCTGATCCGGGAGGTGACCCGGCTGCTGATGGAACGCCGCCAGGAGTTGGCCGCCGCTCATCCGGCCGCCGGCCGGATGAGCCCCCGCTCGGCCATCGCCACCGCCCCCCTGCCGCTGCACCCCGGCGCCGCCGACTGGTACCGCGCCGCCAAGCCCTGACCCGCCGCCGCTACACCCCGACGCCGCTGTCGAGCTGCCCGGTGGCGCGGGGCGACGCGGGAGCGCCGTCGCGGCTCGACGCGGCGGGAGCGGCGTCGGCGGGGGCGGGGAACCAGAGGCCGGCGACCAGGCCGCGCGGCTCGCCCCCGCGCATGGTGAGCCGCCCGTCCGAGGCGTCGACCAGCACGGCGACGATGGTGAGGCCCAGCCCGGCCCCGTCGATGTTCTGCACCTCCGGGGCCCGCCAGAACCGCTCGGTCGCCTGCCCGAGCTGGCTCGCCGTCATGCCCGGCCCGGTGTCGCGGACCTCCAGCGCGGTGCCATCGCCGTCGTGCCGGACGGTCACCGTCACCTCGCCACCGGCGTCGCTGAACTTGACCCCGTTGTCGATCAGCGCGTCCAGGGCCTGGTCGATGGCGGTCGGCACGGTCCGCGCGTACGCCGGGGCGTCCCCGGCCACCAGCCGGAGGATGATGCGGTGGTGCCGGGCGAGCGGCTCCCAGGCGGCCACCCGGGACGCGGCGACGGCCGCCGCGTCGACGGTGACCCGCTGGTTCTCCCGCCGCTCCGCGCGGGCCAGGGTCAGCAGCGCGTCCAGCACGAGGGCCAGCCGGTCGGTCTCCTCCAGTGCCAGTTGGTGCTCGGCACGCCCGTCCGCGTCGGTGAGGCTCGGTCCCAGCTCCTCCACGCGCAGCCGCAGCGCGGTCAACGGGTTGCGCAGTTGGTGGCTGGCGTGCGCGACGAAGGCCCGCTGCCGGTCCATCACGTCGGAGACGACGTCGGCCATGTGGTTGAAGCTGGTCGCCAGGCGACGCAGTTCCGGCGGGCCGAGCCGGTGTTGCACCCGCGCGCCACGGTCCCCCTCGGCGATCTCATGAGTGACCGCGTCCAGCTCGGTGACCGGGCGCAACACCCAGCCGGCCAGCCCGAACGCGGTCAGCACGCAGGCCAGCACGGCGAGCAGCCCCGTTCCGGCCAGCGCCAGCCACCAGACGGTCACGGCCCGCCGGACCGGATCGGCGGGGGTGGTGATGACCACCGCCCCGAGCACCTCGCCGCCGTCGTTGATCGGCACCGCCACGACGATCGGCCCGTCGACCCACGGCCAGACCGAGTCCGGCCCGCTGGCCTGCTGGCCGGAGAGCGCCATGTCCAACGCCTCGCGGGAACCCGGGGCCATCCGCCAGCTCCCGGAGGCCGCCACCGTCCGACGCTCCCGGTCGACCACCGCCGCACCGATGTCGTACAGGGCGTCGTAGCTGCGCAGCTCGTTGGCGAGCGGGCCGGGGGTGCCGCCGCGCAGCGCCGGACCAGCCAGCGAGGCGAACCGGGTGGCGTCGGCGAGCCGGTCGGCGCGTACCCGGTCGGTCTCCCGGTTCGCCAGGGTGATCGCCAGCGGGGTCTCCAACGCGATCAGCACCAGCACCATCAACAGCAGATAGCTGATCACCAGCCGACGTCGCACGGCGTCCCCTCACTCGCCGCGCAGGCGGTAGCCGACCCCGCGTACGGTCTCCACCAGGCCGGGGTCGCCCAGCTTGCCACGCAGCGAGCCGACGTGCACCTCGACCGTGTGCCCGTCGCCCCAGGTCGAGCCCCAGGCGTCGAGCAGGATCCGTTCCCGGGCCACCGCCACGCCGGGCTGCCGGGCCAGGGAGAGCAGGACGTCGAACTCCTTGCGGGTCAGCGCCACCGGCCGGCCCCCGACGGTGACCGTCCGGGCGGCCACGTCGACGCGTACGGGCCCCACCTCGATCAGGTTGCGCTCCGGCACGGCGTGCGCCGCGCGGCGCAGCACCGCCTCGATGCGCGCCTGGAGTTCGGTCATGGAGAACGGCTTGACCACGTAGTCGTCCGCGCCGAGCCGCAGGCCGAGCACCCGGTCCCGTTCCTCGCCCCGGGCGGTCACCGCGATGATGCCGAGCTGGCTGCTGCGCCGCCGCAGCTCCCGGCACAGGTCGGTGCCGTCGCCGTCGGGCAGGGTCAGGTCCAGCAGCACCAGGTCGCAGGGGGCGGCACAGAGGGCCGCGGCGACGGTCGCGGCGTGCTCCACCTCGTACCCCCGGCGGGTGAGGGCGGAGGAGAGCGCGGCGGCCACCCGGCGGTCGTCCTCGACCAGCAGGATGCGCACCCGGGGCCCCCATTCGTCGGCTTGTCGACCCGAATGGTGGCAGAAACCCGCTCGCGGCGGGAGGGCCGGTCCCACGCCGACCGCTCCCCGGTCGGAGGTGCGGCCCGCCCCCGGCGGGGCAGGCCGGCCGGATCAGAGACCGAAGACCTCGTCGGCCGTGGCGTCGCGGACCCCGTCGACGAAGCCCCGGAAGCCGGGGTCGTGGTGGCTGGCGGGCACGCTGGTGACGATCTCGCCGGTGGCCTGGGTGACCGCGTCGACCAGGGGTGGATAGTCGATCTCGGCGTCCGGGAGGGTGTCGTCGTCCGCCTGGCCGAGGTTGATCACGTGCTGCACGTCCTCGGTCGGGGTGTCCGGGTCGCCGGCCCACTCGCCGCCCGCCCGGTGGCACTCGTCGTACAGCGCCCGCTGGCTGTCGGTCCAGTCCTCGTCGTAGCTCTCCATCGCCATCCCTCCGCGGCCCGCTGCCCCGAGCATGCCGGGCGGCGGCGGGCACCGGGGCGGTACCGGGAAACCGGGACGGCCGCCGGCGGGACCGGCCGCGCGTAGGCTGCCGGGGTGATCTACAAGCTCCTCACCACCACCGAGTGGGACGACGCGCTGGCCGCCGGCCACCTCGACGGTACGGCGCTGGACCGGCAGTCCGGCTTCATCCACCTCTCCGGCGCCGACCAGGTGGTCGGTACGGCCCGGCGGTACTTCGCGGGCGCCACCGGGCTGACCCTGCTGACGGTGGACCCGGACCGGCTGGGCGACGCGCTGCGCTGGGAGCCGTCGCGCGACGGGGCGCTCTTCCCGCACCTGTACGGCCCGCTGCCGGTGCCCGCCGTGATGGCCGCCGACGCGCTGCCGGCGGACCTGCCGGTCGCCGACGCGGTGGCGGCGCTGCTCGCCTGACGGGTCGCTATGCTACGCCGAGTCCGCTCCCCCGGCCTCGCCCGCGCGCCCCGGGGCGGGTGTGGCAGAACCGATCCGCGCGATCGACGCCCGCCCGGCGTACGCCGACGCGGATCACCGACGGCGCGACGCCGCGCCCCGAGCCATGCGAGTTGAAGGATGACTGACAGCAGTTCCCTGCCCCCCTCCGTCTTCGTCCACCCGACGGCCGACGTCGAGGAGGGTGCCCGCGTCGGCGACGGCACGAAGGTCTGGCACCTTGCCCACATCCGGTCCTCGGCGCAGGTCGGCGCCGGCTGCGTCATCGGCCGCAACGTGTACGTCGACGCCGGCGTGACGGTCGGCGACCTGGTCAAGATCCAGAACAACGTCTCGGTGTACCAGGGCGTCACCATCGAGGACGAGGTCTTCGTCGGCCCGTGCGCGGTCTTCACCAACGACTTCCGGCCCCGGGCGCAGAATCCGGACTGGACGATCACGCCGACCCTGGTCCGCCGGGGCGCCTCGATCGGCGCCAACGCCACTCTCGTCTGCGGCATCGAGGTCGGCGAGTACGCGATGATCGCGGCCGGCTCCGTGGTGACCCGGGACGTGGCGCCGTACCAGCTGGTCGCCGGCAACCCGGCGCGCCCGAAGGGCTGGGTCGACGAGCGCGGCGAGGTCGTCTCGCGGGACGTGGAGAACCCGCCGCAGCGGGGCTGAACGGACGACGCGGGGGCGGTGACCGGCACCACCGGACACCGCCCCCGCGTCGACGCGTCAGCCGCAGAGCCGGTCGACCTCCGCCCGGAACCGGTCCATCGCGTTCGGCTCGTCCGGGCCCAGCAGGTACGTCTTCAGCTCCCGACGCGCCTCGGTCATCGGGTCGTCACCGGCCCGGGTCACCGCGACGATCTTCGGCAGCTCCCCGCAGTCCGCACCGAGCAGGTACGCGGCCCGCGCGGTGGGGTACCGGCGGCGGAACTCGTCCTCGGGCACCCCGGCCGGGTTCGCCACGACGTACGGCCGCTGGCTCTGCATGAAGTCCGAGACGACGCTGGAGATGTCGCTGACCAGCAGGTCGGTCTGGTTGAAGCAGTCGAACAGCCCCGGCGCCCGGCCGCTGACCACGAGGTGCGCGTCGCCGGCCAGCGAGGTCGCGTCGCTCTGCCCGCCGGCGGCCCGGATCCGACGGATGATCCGGTCGTTGGCCGACCGGGCCTTCGCCGACCGGCTGCCGGTGAGCGGGTGCGGCTTGTAGATCACCCGCACCCCGGGGGTCGCCAGCAGGCCGGCGACGATCCGCTCGCCCATCAGCACCACGGAGGTGTGGTAGACCTCCTCCTCCAGCCAGCCCTCCCAGGTCGGGGCGTAGAGCACGGTGAACGGTCGCTCCGTGGCCGTCGAGCCGAAGGTGTGCACGCCGGCCAGCTGCGGCCGGCCGATCTCGACGATGTCGCGGTCGAGCACGCCGACGCCGCTGAGGGCGTAGCGTTCCCGCCCCGCCGGACCGGCCACCCAGACCTCGTCGTACACCTTGCTGTAGGGGTTGACGCTGGCCTGCTTGTCGCTGTCGCCGTGGCCGACGAAGACGTGCTTCACGCCCGGCTCGCGCAGCAGGTGGATGTTGGCGCCGACGTTCGCCACGTAGAGGGCGGCCCGGAGGCTGCCCAGTTCGAGGTTCATGAAGTCGGTGCCGGCGGGTACGCAGACCACCGGCAGGCGGGTGTCGGCGAGCGCCCGGAACGCCTCCTCCTGGCGCATCAGCACCACCGCCCGCCGGCCGGTCGCCTCGACCGGGGCGAGCCACATGTTGGCCTGGTAGACGTCCTTGACGGGGCCGGCGAAGTAGAGCGCCAGGTCCGGCTGCTCGCGGGCGAGCCAGCTCTGCACCGCCGGCAGCGCCGAGGTGGCCCGGCCGCGCCCGCGCAGCCAGGTCAGCGCGAGCACGGCGGCGACCAGCGCCCCCGCCACCAGGGTGACCGCCGCGGTGAGCACCACCGGCGCCACGTCGTCGGCCAGCACCGCGACCACGGCCGCCGGCACCAGCAGCAGGTTGAGCAGGGGCAGCCGGTCGCCCTCGAGGGCGACGGCCCAGGCCGGCGGTCGGGGCGCCCCGGAGGACCGCCCGACCTCGATGTTGCGGACGAAGGCGACGGCGGCGGCGCCCCGCTCGCCGAGGCGCGCCAGCACCCCCGTGCCGAGGGCGAGCGCCAGCAGCGCCGCAGGCAGCAGCAGCACCAGGACCAGCGCCGTCGGGCCGGGGCGGACCGTCGTCACGATCAGCAGGACGACCGCCAGGTCCCGGGCCAGGTGCCGGTACAGGCTCCCGATCCCGGCCTTGTCCAGCAGTACCCCGCCCGCCGGGCGGCGCAGCAGGGTGAGTTCACCGGCGGCCACGGCCAGGCCGGCGACCGCGAAGGGGATCATCCAGCCGAGGGCCCCGGCCAGCACCATGACGGCGTACGACAGCAGTAGCGCGCCGATGAGGCCGGCGTCCGGCTGCCTGCGCAGTTTGCTGAACAAAGACACACTCCCCTATCGATCACCGGCGAATCCGGGCAGGTGCGACCTTAACGTGGCATGTCCTTCGAGTATTGCCGGGGTGTCGCGCAGCCCACCAGCGGGCCACGGCGGCACCCCGCTCGACGCGACGGGGCCCCGGCCGTTGTCGACCGGGGCCCCGTGACGCGACGGCGGATCAGCCGCCGATGACCACCCGCCGCACGCCGGCCCAGCGGGCCGCGTCGGTGACCCGGCGGCCGTCGACCAGGACGGTCACGCCGGGCAGGTCGGCCGGGCTGAGGGTGCGGTACTCCGCGTGGTCCGCCTGCACGACGGCCGCGCCGAGCGGCTCACCGTCGTACGGCGGCAGGCCGTGCGCGGTGAGTTCCTCGGCGGTGTACATCGGGTCCGAGACGTACGGCCGGGCACCGCGCCGCCGCAGCGCGTCCACGGTCGGGAAGACACCGGAGAAGGCCGTCTCCTTGACGCCGCCCCGGTAGGCGGCGCCCAGCACCAGCACCCCGACGTCGGTCAGGTCGCCGTAGGCGGCGGCGAGCAGGTCCACCGCGTACTCCGGCATGGCCGCGTTGGCCTCGCGGGCCGAGCGGACGACGGTGGCCGCCGGGTCGTTCCACAGGTACATCCGGGGGTAGATCGGGATGCAGTGCCCGCCGACCGCGATGCCCGGCTGGTGGATGTGGCTGTACGGCTGGGTGTTGCACGCCGCGATGACCTTGGTGACGTCCACGCCGACGGTGTCGGCGAACCGGGCGAACTGGTTGGCCAGCCCGATGTTGACGTCCCGGTAGGTCGTCTCGGCCAGCTTGGCCAGCTCGGACGCCTCGGCGGAGCCGAGGTCCCAGACGCCGTTGGGCTGCGCCAGGTCGGGCCGCTCGTCGAAGTCCAGCACCGCCTCGTAGAAGCGCACGCCGTGCTCCGCCGACGCCTCGTCGACGCCGCCGACCAGCTTCGGGTAGCGGCGCAGGTCGGCGAAGACCCGGCCGGTGAGCACCCGCTCGGGGCTGAAGACCAGGTGGAAGTCCTTGCCCGCGGTCAGCCCCGAGCCCTCCTCGAGCATCGGCGCCCAGCGGTTGCGGGTGGTGCCGACCGGCAGGGTGGTCTCGTAGCTGACCAGGGTGCCCGGCTTGAGGCCGGCGGCGATGGCGCGGGTCGCGTCGTCCATCCAGCCGAAGTCCGGCACGCCCTCGGCGTCCACGAAGAGCGGCACGACCACCACGACCGCCTCGGACTCGGCGACCGCGGCGGCGGTGTCGGTGGTGGCGGTCAGCAGCCCGGCGGCGACGGTCTCCTTGAGCTTGACGTCCAGGTCGGTCTCGCCCGGGAAGGGCACCGCCCCGTCGTTGACCAGCCCGACGACCCGCTCGGAGACGTCGGCACCGATCACCCGGTGGCCCTTCGTGGCGAACTGCACGGCGAGCGGCAGACCGATCTTCCCCAGCGCGACGACGCAGATGTTCATGGAACTACTTTCCTCCTAGTGGAAGCCTGCGCCGCAGGCGGGCCACCACCCGGCGCAGCGTCACCGGCGAGACGGCGATCACCAGGTGGCCCTTGTGGTTCGTGGTCGTGGTGAACACGTACAGCTGTCCGCCGTGTCGGTGGAGCACCCGCTGCCGGACCGGCGGACGTGGCCCGCGCAGCGGGGTGGAACCGCTCTCCCCGGCCGCCACGGCGGTGACCCGGACGGTCCGGGTCCGCCCTCCGGGCGGGAGGCCGGCGAGCAGGTCGACGGCCCGGAACGTGACCCGGACGGTGGTCCCCAGCGGGTCCTCCGTCAGGCCGGTGACCGTGCCGGCGGCCGAACCCACCTTGAAGGTGAGCCCGCCGTCGGCGAGCTCGGCGAGCTCCGGCCAGGGGCTGCGCGCGGCGACCGTCAGCGTCCTCTCCCCGCCCCGGTCGGGGGACCAGGTCGCGGAGACCGCCTCCAGCCGGGCGAGCCACTTGGGGTCGGACCGGCTGACCTCGAACCACTCCTCGGACAGGGCGGAACGGGGGTCGCCGAAGCCAGGGTACAGGGCGTACCAGCGCTCGTCCTGCACCACCGTGGGCGGCAGCCCCTCCTCGACGTCCTGCCTGATCACCGCCCGCAGGTCGGCGAGCGACCCGAGCCAGGCGGCGCCGATGCGCACCCGGGCGGTGACGCCCAGCCGGTCACGGATGGGATCCGTGAGGTGCTTGCGGGCCAGGTTGGCCACGCCCGCGCGGACCTGTTCCTGGACGTCGGGCTCCAGCGTCAGGAAGTCGTCCTGGAGCAGCTTGGCGATCTCCCAGGTGAAGTGCCGGTACAGCACCGCGTCGCGCCGCTCGCCGGGCTCGATCAGCTCCGCCACCACCTCGACGACGCGCTCGACGCCGCGCAGCCGGGCGAGGTGGTTGCTGCGGTAGGTGATGTTGCCGGCGTTGAGCCGCTTGACCGCGTAGTAGTAGTCGTAGTCGGCGAGCACCGAGATGCGCCCGGCCCGCAGGCACGCCTCCAGAGTGAACGGCTGGTCGCTGCCGACCGGCATGTCCTCCGGGTAGCGCAGCGCGTACTTCTCGATCAGGTCGCGCCGGAACAGCTTGGTGTTGGACAGGGCGAACGGCAGCGCGGAGGCGAAGAGGTCCACCTCGGCCCGGGTGCTCTCGAAGATCGCCTGGTGGACGTAGCGTTCGTTGACCCCGACCATCCGGCCGAGCAGCACGTCGGAGCCCCACTCGTCGGCCGCGGCGACCATCCGGGCCAGCGCCTCCGGCCCGAGGTGGTCGTCGGCGCCGATGAACAGGACGTAGCGGCCGGTGGCGTGCTCCAGCGCACGGTTGCTGGGGGCGGCGGGGCCGCCCGAGTTCGCCTGGTGCAGCACCTTCACGGTGCCCGGGTACGCCGCCGCGAAGCGGTCCAGCTCGGCGCCGCTGCCGTCGGTGGAGCCGTCGTCGACCGCGACGACCTCCAGCCGGTCCAGCCCGATGGTCTGCTCCACCAGGGAGGTCAGGCACCGGGTCAGGTCCGGCATCGTGTTGTAGACGGCCGTCACCACCGTCACGTCGGGCGTGGTCACGCGCCGACCCGCAGGGCTGGCGGCTCGGCGCCCGGGGTGGTGTCGTCACCGCCGGCACCGCGGCCGGCGGGCAGCAGTCGGGAGTAGACACCGTCGAGCACCCGCGCCTGCGCCTCCCACGTCCACGACTCCAACAAACCCGGACGCTCGTACGCCTCCCGATAACGCCCCGGATCCCCCAACACCGCACGCACCACCCGCACGAAGTCCCCCACATCCTCCGCCCGGAAC